>NZ_JBAMDC010000129.1:0-16269 GCF_036961605.1 Streptomyces sp. KLMMK | reverse complement strand
CGGCGGAGGCGTGACCCGCGACCGGTGCGCCGGAGCCGGGGCCGGGCTGCGGAAGGTGCGGGGGCTGCGCAGAGTGCGGGGGCTGCGGAGAGTGTGGAGACTGCGGGGGCTGTGTGTGCAGCGGGCCCGGCGCCGGATAGCCGGCGTACGGGGACCGGGGGAACGGCTGCGGCGCGGGCGGCGGAGATTGCAGCGAAGGCCCCGGAGAGGGCTGCGGAGAAGACTGCGGTGCAGGCTGCTGGAAAGGCCCGGTGAACGACGGCGCGGCACCGAAGCCCGGCGGCGGCGCCGCAACGCCCTGCGCGGGCGCGGGGAAGGGGGCCGGGCCCGGAGCCTGCGGCATGAGGTTCGCCGTGTTCGCCGTGTTGTTCGCCGCCGTGCCCGCGGCGACCCGCTCCAGCATCTCGCGCGCCTGGTCCGCGGTCGGCCGGTACTCCGGCTCCTTCGCCATCAGCGCCTGCAGCACGGGCGTGAGCGCCCCCGCCCGCCGGGGCTGCGGCAGCGGCTCGGTGACGATCGCCGAGAGCGTGGACCACACGGACGTCCGGCGGAACGGCGACGTGCCCTCCACGGCCGCGTACAGCGTCATGCCCAGCGACCAGATGTCCGACGCGGGGCCGGGCTCCCTGCCCTGCGCGCGCTCCGGCGGCAAGTAGTCGAGGGAGCCGATGATCTGGCCGCTCTGGGTCAGCTTGGCCACGGCCTCGTCGCCGGCGGCCTCCATGCTGGCGATGCCGAAGTCCGTGAGCACGACCCTCCCCCAGCCTCCGGCCGGGGGGACCCCCATCTCGCTTCGCTCGCCGTGCTCCAGCAGCACGTTCGCCGGCTTGACGTCGCGGTGCAGCACGCCCGCCCGGTGCGCGGCGTCGAGCGCGTCCATCAGCTTGGCACCGATCGCCGCGGCCTCATGCGGCTCCAGCGCGCCGCGCTTCTCCAGCACGTCGTCGAGCGAGGGCCCGTCGACGAGCTCCATGACGATGACCGGCAGGCCCTGTTCCTCGGTCACGTCGTGCACGGTGACCACGCCGCTGTGCCGGATGCGGGCGGCGGCCTGCGCCTCCCGCTGCATCCGGGTCCGCAGGTCGAGCAGTTCGGCCTCGGCGGCGTCGGTGAAGGCCCGCAGGACCTTGACGGCGACCTCCCGGTTGAGGAGTTCGTCCACCGCCCGGGCGACCACTCCCATGCCGCCGCGGCCGATCGTCGCGGTCACCCGGTACCGGCCGCCGAGGACCTTGCCTATCAGCTCGTCGCCGTTCGTTTCCCCCGCGGTCACCACGCGCTCCGTTCCGTCAGTTGGCCGTCGCATCCGGCGGCCCAGGGTAAACAAACAAGGCCCAGGTCGTTGACCTGGGCCTTCCTTTGATGACAGCTACGTCTTATGGAGCGGGTGACGAGAATCGAACTCGCGCTCTGAGCTTGGGAAGCTCATGTTCTACCATTAAACTACACCCGCGAGGGCACCTGTTTTACGGGCGCCTCATCTTCGCACACTCTACCCCATCGAAGGCCCCCGGTGCACTCACCGTGCGGGCCTTCGTGCTGTGTGTGGAGAGTGTGGGGCCGGTGGGGATGCGTGCGTGGGGGCCGGGAGTTGGGGCGTACCGTGGGGCGGCGGAAGCCCGTGGGGGACTGCCGGGAGTGCCGCGTAGGAGCGAGTCCTATACATCCCCTAATGTGGCTTTTGTCTTTCACGTGAATGGGGAAAGGGAGCTCTATGGAGCGCACCGTCGTTCGTTGTGCCGAAGGGCACGTCTTCAGCACCGCTTCGTTCCCGATGCAGCACCTCGGACCCGACCGGATCGGCCCGGGGCGGCTCCTGCGCTGCCCGCGCTGCGCCCGGCTGCGGCATTCCGTTCCGGTGGCCCTGCAGAAGCGCTGAGCGGGTGCCGGGCGGACGGTGATCAAGCGGCGCGGGTCCGGTCCGCTCGGACCGGACCCGCGTTGTCCGTCTTCTCCGCGTATCCTCGACCCGTGCTTCTCTCAGACAAGGACATCCGGACCGAGATCGACGCCGGCCGGGTGCGTATCGACCCGTTCGACGAATCCATGGTGCAGCCGTCGAGCATCGATGTGCGCCTCGACCGCTACTTCCGGGTGTTCGAGAACCACCGGTACCCGCACATCGACCCCGCGGTCGAGCAGGCGGACCTCACCCGTGAGGTGGTGCCGGAGGGCGACGAGGCGTTCATCCTGCACCCCGGTGAGTTCGTGCTCGCCTCGACGTACGAGGTCATCACGCTCCCCGACGACGTGGCCTCCCGTCTGGAGGGCAAGTCCAGCCTCGGCCGGCTCGGCCTGCTGACGCACTCGACGGCCGGCTTCATCGACCCGGGCTTCTCCGGGCACGTGACGCTGGAGCTGTCGAACATGGCCACGCTGCCGATCAAGCTGTGGCCGGGGATGAAGATCGGGCAGCTGTGCATGTTCCGCCTGACCTCTCCCGTCGAGCATCCTTACGGGTCCGCGAAGCACGGTTCCCGCTACCAGGGACAGCGTGGGCCCACGCCCTCGCGGTCCTTCCAGAATTTCCACCGCACCCAGGTCTGAGCAGCAGAGCAAAAGGCGAAGAGCAACAGTGAGTGAGATCCGCGAGAACCTGACCTACCCGATCTTCGGGGAGGCCATCCGTGAGCTGGCGCAGACCATCGCGGACGACGGCTACGAGCCGGACATCATCCTGTCCATCGCGCGTGGCGGCGTCTTCGTCGCGGGCGGTCTCGCCTACGCGCTGGACTGCAAGAACATCCACCTGGTGAACGTGGAGTTCTATTCGGGCGTCGGCGAGACGATGGAGATGCCCGTCATGCTCTCCCCCGTCCCCGACAAGATCGACTTCACGAACAAGAAGGTCCTGATCGCCGACGACGTCGCGGACACCGGCAAGACCCTCAAGCTGGTGCACGACTTCTGCAAGGACCACGTGGCCGAGGTCCGCTCCGCAGTGATCTACGAGAAGTCCCACAGCCTCGTGAAGTGCGAATACGTCTGGAAGCGCACCGAGGACTGGATCAACTTCCCGTGGTCCGTCGAGCCGCCGGTCGTGCGCCGTGAGGGCCAGGTCCTCGACGCCTGAGAGCGTGAAATCCGACACGAGCCGGGTAGGTGATCACCTACCCGGCTCGTGGTCTGTCGCACAGACCATGATCCTGTTACGACCTATGAGGCCCGCAGTAGTTACTGCGGGCCTCATAGGTGTCACGGCCTGGAGGGCCGCCAGGTCCTACTGGTGCTCGGCGAGGAAGCGGACGCGGTCCTCAGGGGTGCCGCTGAGGGCCTTCTTCGCCGCGGCCTTGAACTCCGGGGAAGGGTTCTTGGAGACCAGCTGGACGATGGCGACCTGGTTGTCCGAATCGCGGGCGATGAACTGACCGGACTCCAGGAAGCGGACGCGGTCCTCAGGGGTGCCCTTGAGGGCGGCCCTGGCGCCTTCCTTCATGGCCGCGCCGGGGTACTTCGAGACGAGCTGGACGATGGCGACCTGGTTGTCCGAGTCGCTGGTGTTGCCCTGGGCCGCCGAGGCCGACGCCGTAACGGGAGCCTGCGCCGGACCGGCGGCGAGCGCCGGGGTGGAGAGCAGGACGGCCGGCGCGACGGCGGCGGCGACGAGGAGCGGCACGCGGGTCAACTTCATGTACAATACTCACTTTTCCTGAAGACGATCTTGAAATCCTTCCTGAGGATAAGTGGACATTGCCGTGGTGGCCATCAAATATCCGCTGACAGTGCGTTTGCACCGTTGAAGGGGACAGGGCAGGGACAGGGGCAGGGCAGGAGCGTCGCAACCGGCCATGCGGAGGCAAAGGCTGAGGCCCTTGTCCCCGCCGTCGTGGCGGGGACAAGGGCCTCAGCCTTTGGTGCACGTGATCAGAGCGTGCCCAGCTTCACGATCGACAGCAGGGCGATCAGCTGGATCGCCGACGCGCCCAGCGCGCGCGGCCACGGGATGTCGTGCGACTTGCTGACCATGGACGTGAACAGGTAGCCCGCGAGCAGCCACGTCGCCCAGCCCAGCACCTGCACCACCAGGTTGTCGCCGCCGAGAAACATGGCGAAGAGCAGGCGGGGCGCGTCCGTGATCGACATGATCAGCATCGACAGGCCGACCGTCGGCTGCCACATGCCGTCGCCGCCGAGCTGCCGGGCCAGGGTGTGCGTGACCGCGCCCAGCAGCAGGCCGGCGAGCACCATGACCACGCCGGTGATCAGGACCGACGGCAGGCTGTTGGCGAGGGAGGCGTTGAGGACGTCCTCGCGGGCCTTGTCGAAGCCGAAGACGGCGAGCAGGCCGTAGACGAACGTGACGATCAGGGCCGGGACCCACACGGCGTGGTCGCGCATCTGCCAGAAGGTGGCGGACGGGCGCATCACTATGCCCGTCAGCAGCTGCTTCCAGGGCAGGCGCGGGCCCGGGGGCGGCGCGGGGGCGTTGTTGTACGGGTCCTGCCCGGCGTACGGATCCTGGCCGTACGGGTCCTGGCCGCCGTAGCCGCCCTGGCCGTACGGGTCCTGGCCGCCGCCGTAGGCGTCGGGGCCCTCGCCGATGCTGAACTGCCGGGTGTGGCCGGGGTCGTCGCCGCCGGGGCCGTGGCCCTGCCCGTAGTACGGGTCCTGGCCGTGGCCGCCCTGGCCGTAGCCGCCCTGGCCGTACGGCTGGTGGCCCGGGCCCGGGCCGTGGCCGTGCCCCTGTGGGCCGCCGCCGGCGCCGAAGTACTCCGGCTCGCCGTACGGCGGGGGCTGCTGCTGCCACTGGCCGCCGCCGCCCGCGCCACTGCCGCCGGCATAGCCGCCCTGGCCGCCGTGCGGGGCCCGGTACTGTCCCGGGCGCTGTCCTTGCTGCGCGGGGCCGGGGTCGTTCGAGCCCTGTCCGCGTCCCATCCTGAATCCAGCCACGCTTCGAACGTACCCGCTCCCTGAGAGTGCCGAGACGGGCCCGGGAGAACGGGCCCGCCATTGCGGCCGAGCTGTGACATCCCCTAAGGGAAATATCGGGGGTTGGGGAGCCGTGTGTCGTCACGGCCGCACCTCCCGCGCCCGCCGCACCTGCCGCTCCCCGCCGTACCCGCAGCCCCCGCCGCACCTGCCGTCTCCGCGGCCTCAGCCGCTCTTCACCGCCGCTTCAGCACCGCGTAGACCGGCGAGAAGATCATGCCACCGAGGAGGACCCAGCCGCCCGCCTGCAGGAGGGCCTGCGCAGTGCCCGAGGGGTCCTCTCCGCGCAGCGCCGGTGTGCAGCCGTAGGCCGCCAGCACCGCGACGGCGGCGTGCACGGACTGCATGACCGGTGACCACGGCAGCTTGCGCAGGGAGCCGCCGTTGATGCCCAGGGAGAAGAGCAGCACCCAGGGGAGCAGGCACAGCCCGACGATCAGGGCGATCGCGTTGACGATGCTGCCCTCCAGGTTCGGCTGCCACTTCCCGGCCGCCATCCGGTGCAGCTTCTCCTCCCTGCCCAGGTACGCGCCGAGCGAGGGGTCGTCGGGCGCCCACATGGCCGTGAGCAGGCCGCCCTCGCGGACGGGGTCGTGGTAGGTCGTCCTGCCGGTGGCGAGCTTCGCCGGGCTGCCGGGGACCGTCACCGTCAGCTCGTACACGTACCCCCGGACGAGCTCGGGATTGTCGTCGTCGTACTCCTTCTCCAGGAGACGCGCCTGTACGACGGTCGCGACGGCGACCTCGGCGCCGGCGTGCTGGATGGCGGTCTGCCGGCTGTCGGAGCCGGGCATGCCGTGCAGGCTCAGGGCGGTCAGGGTGGCCGCGAGGGCGAGGGCCGAGACGGCCAGCTGCCGGGCCTTGGACAGGGCCGTGGAGGCGAAGGTGTCCGGTACGGGCCGGAAGCGGCTCTGCTGGACGCGGCGCGCCGCCCGCCGCCCCGTCTCCTTCTCCAGGACGGCCTTGACCTCTTCGCGCTCCTTGCGCAGTCCGTACCAGCGCCGCACCCACAGCAGGACGGCCCGCTGGACCCACGCGGCGGCCGCCGCCCACACGCAGATGAGGACCCCGGTGTGCGGCGCGGCCTGGTAGTCGATGCCCGCCGCCCAGACGCACGCGGCGACGACGGCGGCGTAGGTCAGGACCGCACTCGCGCGTACGGCCTGCGTCAGCGCGTTCTGCATGACACGCGCTCCCCCCTGATTCACTTCCGGTCGGTGTCCTCGGTGTTCCCCGTCATCAAGTGGATCATGAAAAGGCAGCGGCCGGTGCCCGCGGACCGTCGCGGGCACCGGCCGTGCGTCCTTGCGGAGCGGCCTACTTCACCGGCTCCGGGTCCGGCTTCGGGTCCGGCTTCGGGTCCGGCTTCGGGGCGCCGGCCGGCTCGCCGTCGCCACCGTCGCCGTTGCCCTCGCCGCCGTTGCCGTCCTCCTCCGGCGCCGCGGGCGTCTTGACCGACTCCAGCAGCAGCTGGGCGACGTCCACGACCTGGATGGACTCCTTGGCCTTGCCGTCGTTCTTCTTGCCGTTGACCGAGTCGGTCAGCATGACGAGGCAGAAGGGGCAGGCGGTGGAGACGATGTCCGGGTTGAGGGACAGGGCCTCGTCGACGCGCTCGTTGTTGATGCGCTTGCCGATCCGCTCCTCCATCCACATGCGCGCGCCGCCGGCGCCGCAGCAGAAGCCGCGCTCCTTGTGGCGGTGCATCTCCTCGTTCCGCAGGCCCGGCACCTTGGCGATGATCTCGCGCGGGGGCGTGTAGACCTTGTTGTGGCGGCCCAGGTAGCAGGGGTCGTGGTACGTGATCAGACCCTCGACCGGGGTGACGGGGACCAGCTTGCCCTCGTCGATGAGGTGCTGCAGCAGCTGCGTGTGGTGGATGACCTCGTACTCGCCGCCGAGCTGCGGGTACTCGTTGGCGATGGTGTTGAAGCAGTGCGGGCAGGTCGCGACGATCTTCTTCTTCGCCTTCTCGACCTTGACGCCCTCTTCCGCATCCTCGCCGAAGGCCATGTTCAGCATCTCGACGTTCTGCTGGCCGAGCTGCTGGAAGAGGAACTCGTTGCCCAGGCGGCGGGCGGAGTCACCGGTGCAGGCCTCGTCGCCGCCCATGATGGCGAACTTCACGCCCGCCATGTGCAGCAGCTCCGCGAAGGCCTTCGTGGTCTTCTTGGCGCGGTCCTCCAGGGCGCCGGCGCAGCCGACCCAGTAGAGGTAGTCGACCTCGGTGAGGTCCTCGATGTCCTTGCCGACGACCGGGACCTCGAAGTCGACCTCCTTGGTCCACTGCAGGCGCTGCTTCTTCGCCAGGCCCCAGGGGTTGCCCTTCTTCTCCAGGTTCTTGAGCATCGTGCCCGCCTCGGACGGGAAGGAGCTCTCGATCATCACCTGGTAGCGGCGCATGTCGACGATGTGGTCGACGTGCTCGATGTCGACGGGGCACTGCTCGACGCAGGCGCCGCAGGTGGTGCAGGACCACAGGACGTCCGGGTCGATGACGCCGTTCTCTTCGAGGGTGCCGATCAGGGGGCGCTCGGCCTCGGCCAGGGCCGCCGCCGGGACGTCCTTCAGCTGCTCCTCGGTCGCCTTCTCCTCGCCCTCCGCATCCTTGCCGCCGCCGGCGAGCAGGTACGGGGCCTTGGCGTGCGCGTGGTCGCGCAGCGCCATGATCAGCAGCTTCGGGGACAGCGGCTTGCCGGTGTTCCAGGCGGGGCACTGCGACTGGCAGCGGCCGCACTCGGTGCAGGTGGAGAAGTCGAGGAGGCCCTTCCAGGAGAACTCCTCGACCTTCGAGACGCCGAAGACGTCGTCCTCGCCCGGGTCCTCGAAGTCGATCGGCTTGCCGGCGCTCGTCATCGGCTGCAGGGCGCCGAGCGCCACGTCGCCGGAGTCCTCGCGCTTGAACCAGATGTTCGGGAAGGCGAGGAAGCGGTGCCAGGCCACGCCCATGTCGGTCTTCAGGGCGACCGTGATCATCCAGATGAAGGACGTCGCGATCTTCAGGCCCGCGAAGAAGTAGGTGAGGTTCTGGAGCGTGGAGACGTCCATCCCCTCCAGCCACGACACGACCGGGTACGAGATGAAGAACGAGGCCTCGTAGCCGTCCACGTGGTGCTGGGCGCCTTCGAGGGCGTGCAGCATGAAGATGCAGACGCCGACGATGAGGATGACGGCCTCGACGAAGTACGCCTGGCCGGTGTTGGAGCCGGCGAAGCGGGACTTGCGGCCCGGCTTGCCCGGCCGGTTCAGCTGCCGGATGACGATCAGGGTCAGGATGCCGAGCGCGGTCATCGTGCCGAGGAACTCGACGAAGACGTTGTACGGGGCCCAGTCGCCGATGACCGGCAGGATCCAGTCGGCCTTGAAGAGCTGCCCTATGGCGTTGACGATCGTCAGCAGCAGCGAGAAGAAGCCCACCGCCACGAACCAGTGCGCCACGCCGACGATGCCCCAGCGGTTCATCCGGGTGTGGCCCAGGAACTCCTTGGCCACGGTGACGGTGCGCTGTACGGGCTCGCCGGTCCGGCTGCCCGCGGGGACGGGCTGGCCGAGCCGCATGAAGCGGTAGATCTGCAGGAGGGCACGGCCGAACAGCGCTACGCCGACCGCGATTAGGACCAGCGACACGATGATCGCGGCGAGTTGCATGGGAACGGCTCCTCGAACCTGCGAGAGCGGGATTACTGTCTAGTAACTTATCCAGTCCGTACGAGACTACTCACTCTCCCGCGCGCGATATAGCCGCATCGCCGGTGATCTGTGTCGCTCAGGGCACCCTCAGTGGAGCTCCGGCAGCACCAGGCGGCGGACCGGGTGCGTACGCAGGCGGACGTCCCGCTCGATGCGGCGGGCGCGCAGGTGCAGGGCCGTGCAGACCGCGGTGGTGGCCAGCGCGAGGCCGGTCGCGCCGAGGAGCCCCCAGTGCACCGCCGTCACGTCGAGGAAGTAGGCGGGGACGCAGACGAGCATGCCGTAGGTCCGGAGGTTCCAGAGGCGGCCGCCGCCGCGCGTGATCGTCCGCCGGCTCAGCAGGCCCCGGTTGACCCACAGGCCCGCCTCCCGGACGACGCCGTTCCGCAGGAGGTAGGACCAGCCGAGGACGATCTGGGCGACGGCCGCCTCGGGCACGAGGTTCGCCCACCCCCAGGAGTTCGTGGTGTGCCCCATGGCGCCCCAGACGGCGACCCCCGACGCGGCGATGCACAGCAGCACGATCAGCCGGTAGTGCCAGCTGCGGACGTAGCGGTAGGCCGTGTTCAGAGGGCGCTCCGGCAGGGTGTCCCAGCTCCGCTGGTCGGCGAACTCGGCCAGGGCCAGGCAGATCGCCGCCCGCAGCCGCAGCTTCCGGGGCAGGGCGTTCAGGAACCGCAGCCGGAGCGGGCTCAGACCGGCCTCGCGGAGCACGGCCAGGGTGGTGGCGAGCAGGGCGTCCTGGTCCCGGCTGTCCATGTCGGCCGCGCCGGGGCGCAGATAGTGGATCTCCAGCTGGAGGGCGAGCTGGTGGCGGTAGACCGAGGCGCTGTCCTGGGCGAAGACGTACCGGATGCCGCCCCGCGCCCCGAGGACCCGCTGCAGCTCCCGCACCATCTCCTTCTCGACCCGGGGAGCGTGCGCCAGGACCTCGCGGGGACCGTCCGCGGCGTACTGGACGAGGCTCAGGGCCGCCACGATGCGCGGGTCCGGGGGGAGGGGCTCCGGCAGGGGGAGCGGCAGCACCGGGTCCCGGACGAAGACGGCGGCGATGCGCCCGGCGATCGCGACGAGCGCGTCCCCGGGGCCGTGGGAGAACGGGCGCCACACCCAGCTCAGGCAGTCGGAGGGGGCCGCCGGCACCGGCGCGGTGCGCAGCTCCGCCTCGATCTCGGGAACGGACAGCAGCTCGCCGAGGTAGGCGGCGCACAGGGAGGTCATCTGGGCGTTCGTGTCCGCCCACAGCAGGGCGTTCAGGGCGAGTGCCGCGCGCGGCGTGCGGATGGCCCACAGGGCGCCGAGCGCGTGCGCCTCCCCCTGCGCCGCGAGGCGGCTCAGCACGGGTACGGCGATGTCGCCCATGGCGGTGATGGCCGGCCCGGCGGCCTCCCAGGGGATGCCGCCCGCCAGGACGTCCGCCGCCCTGGGCAGGTGCGTCGCCGCCAGGGCGTGGCAGGCCGCGGTCGCGCGGTCGCGGTTGTCGCTGTGGGCGGTCTGCCGCAGGAAGTCGAAGACCTGGACGCCGCGCGGGCGGCGGTCCGCGGCCACGAGGCCGAAGGCCGCGATGACCGCCTGGTCGCTGCTGGACTCGCTGCCGAGGCGGTCGCGGAAGTGCTCGATGATCTCGTCGGCCAGGGTGTCGTCCACCATGTGCGCGTCGGCGAGGCACTGGAACGCCAGCAGGGGGTCCCGGGCGTAGACGGTCCGGATGACCTCGCTGCAGTCGCGCTCCTCCACCCCGCACCACAGCCGCACCGTCTCCCGCCAGGTGTGCGGGTCCTTGCCGTAGCGGCGCAGCAGGCCCCTGGGGTCGCCTGCCAGCAGGCCCGCCGCCAGGTACTCCTGGAGCGTGAGGTGGGCGAACTGGTAGCGCTCGCCGTTGTCCACGGCCAGCAGGAGGCCGCTGCGGTCGACGATCTCCTTGAGGACGTCCTTGTCAAGCTCGGCCGGCCTGCCCTTGGCCTCCAGGACGGACCGCACGGTCTCCAGCACGCCCTCCTCGGGGAGGGCGAGCCGGTCGTGGTTGGCCGCGGGGGTGTCCTGGGCGGCCAGCGCCAGGTGGTGCAGGACGGCCTTCTTCAGCGGGTGGGCGAAGGTGGGGCGGCGGCGCTGGTCGATCAGCAGGTTGTCGACGACCTGCTTGTAGAAGTCGGCCCGGGTGTGCGGCAGGACCTGGTCGGTGCCCGCGTACACGTAGCTGTAGAGGTAGGCGATCATCGTCAGCAGCAGCGGGTTGCGCGCCAGAGGCATCAGCTGCGGGGTGTCCCGCAGAGCGGCCATCAGCTGTTCCACCGTCTCGGTCGCGGTGCCCTCGGGCCAGGGCCAGCCGCCCAGGAAGCGGCGTATGAGGTGCTCGTCGAAGTCCTCGACCCGCAGGGTCTGGTGGAACTGCTCCGCGAACTGCGCTTCGTACACCGCGACGCGGCAGGTGACCACGATCCGGCAGGACGCGTAGACCTGGGCGAACTCCCTGATCTTCTCGACCGCGGCGTCACGGTGGGCGCTGGTGACCTCGTCGAGCCCGTCGAAGTAGAGCGTGAGGTGACCCTCCCGCAGGGCGCGCTTGACCCAGTTGTGGGCGCTGGGGAAGTTGTGGCGCTTGAAGTGGTCGACGATGTGCTCTTCGAGCGACCAGTCGAGGTTGTTGTTGAGCCGGTGCAGCTCCAGCAGGACCGGGATGCCGCCGATGTCGCCCAGGTCGACGCGGGGCTGCTTCCCCGGGCGCCGGGCGGGGCGCAGCCGCTGCCGGGCCCACACGAGGATCTCGTGCCGCAGGAGCATCGTCTTGCCGGCGCCCGGCACGCCCAGGACCACGGAGTGCCGGCCCTGCCGCAGCGTGGCGGTCGGCTCGCCGGGCCTGCGGCCCCCGCCGCCCGACACCCCGGCCGCCCCCGCCGTGGCGCCGCTGGGAGCGGCGAAGCGCAGGGGGACGTAGACGGACTCCATCGGCAGTTTGAGGTCGTCGTCGGCCTGGAAGGAGACCGCGAACTTGTCGTGCCGGTCGTGCACGGCGCGGATGTAGCGCGCCAGTGCGGTACGGCGGAGCAGCCGGCTGCCCGCCAGTCTGCTGTAGAGGAATTCGGCGAAAGCCTTCAGCTTCGCGCCCAGCCAGCTCTTGGCCACGGCGGCGATGATGCCGAGGACGAAGAGTGCTGCTCCCACGCCCCACTGCTGGAACTGGTCCCACATCTGCGGTCCCCCTCCCCCGAGAATCGCAGGCTAGAACCGTTCGCAACGTGAACGCGCCCCCCTTTCCGCACCGGGCTCGGCGAACCGCAGCGGACCCCTCCCGGTGCGCCCTGTGTGTGCTCCCCGCGCGCCCCCGGTTGCAGGTGTACACCCCGGGCGCAGCCCGGCCATGCGCATAAGGCCCGCATAAGACTTGAGCCCCCCCGACTCAGCTCCGTTGACAGGGACGGATCCGTGTTGCACGCTTGAGCCTGTTCCACTCAAGTCAGCTGGAGGAATCGACATGGCACGTGCGGTCGGCATCGACCTGGGTACGACGAACTCCGTCGTCAGTGTTCTCGAAGGCGGTGAGCCCACCGTCATCACCAACGCCGAGGGCGCCAGGACCACGCCGTCCGTCGTCGCCTTCGCGAAGAACGGCGAGGTGCTCGTCGGCGAGGTCGCCAAGCGCCAGGCTGTCACCAACGTCGACCGGACGATCCGCTCCGTCAAGCGCCACATGGGCACTGACTGGAAGATCAACCTGGACGGCAAGGACTTCAACCCGCAGCAGATGAGCGCCTTCATCCTGCAGAAGCTGAAGCGCGACGCCGAGGCGTACCTGGGCGAGAAGGTCACGGACGCGGTCATCACCGTCCCGGCGTACTTCAACGACTCCGAGCGCCAGGCCACCAAGGAGGCCGGCGAGATCGCGGGCCTGAACGTCCTGCGTATCGTCAACGAGCCCACCGCGGCCGCCCTGGCCTACGGTCTCGACAAGGACGACCAGACCATTCTCGTCTTCGACCTCGGTGGCGGCACCTTCGACGTCTCGCTGCTCGAGATCGGCGACGGCGTCGTCGAGGTCAAGGCCACCAACGGCGACAACCACCTCGGTGGTGACGACTGGGACCAGCGCGTCGTCGACTACCTGGTCAAGCAGTTCGCCAACGGTCACGGCGTGGACCTGTCCAAGGACAAGATGGCCCTCCAGCGCCTCCGCGAGGCCGCCGAGAAGGCCAAGATCGAGCTGTCCTCGTCCACCGAGACGACGATCAACCTGCCCTACATCACGGCCTCCGCCGAGGGCCCGCTGCACCTGGACGAGAAGCTCACGCGCGCCCAGTTCCAGCAGCTCACCGCGGACCTGCTGGAGCGCTGCAAGACCCCGTTCCACAACGTCATCAAGGACGCGGGCATCGCCCTCTCCGAGATCGACCACGTGGTCCTCGTCGGCGGCTCCACCCGCATGCCCGCCGTCGCCGAGCTCGTCAAGGAGCTGACCGGCGGCAACGAGGCCAACAAGGGCGTCAACCCGGACGAGGTCGTCGCCATCGGCGCCGCCCTGCAGGCCGGTGTCCTCAAGGGTGAGGTCAAGGACGTCCTGCTCCTCGACGTGACCCCGCTGTCCCTCGGCATCGAGACCAAGGGCGGCATCATGACCAAGCTCATCGAGCGCAACACCACGATCCCGACCAAGCGGTCCGAGATCTTCACGACGGCCGAGGACAACCAGCCGTCCGTGCAGATCCAGGTCTACCAGGGCGAGCGCGAGATCGCGGCGTACAACAAGAAGCTCGGCATGTTCGAGCTGACCGGTCTGCCGCCGGCCCCGCGCGGCGTCCCGCAGATCGAGGTCGCCTTCGACATCGACGCCAACGGCATCATGCACGTGACCGCGAAGGACCTCGGCACGGGCAAGGAGCAGAAGATGACCGTCACCGGTGGCTCCTCGCTGCCGAAGGACGAGGTCAACCGGATGCGCGAAGAGGCCGAGAAGTACGCCGAGGAGGACCACGCGCGCCGTGAGGCCGCCGAGTCCCGCAACCAGGGCGAGCAGCTCGTCTACCAGACCGAGAAGTTCCTCAAGGACAACGAGGACAAGGTCCCGGCGGACGTGAAGACCGAGGTCGAGACGGCCCTCACCGAGCTGAAGGAGAAGCTCAAGGGCGAGGACACGGCCGAGATCCGCACCGCCACGGAGAAGGTCGCCGCCGTCTCCCAGAAGCTGGGCCAGGCCATGTACGCCGACGCCCAGGCCGCCCAGGGTGCCGCCGGCGCCGAGGGCGCGGGCGCCGGTGCCGGCCACGCCAAGGCCGAGGACGACGTCGTCGACGCCGAGATCGTGGACGAGGACAAGCCGAAGGGCGGTGCGGCGTGACGGAGGAGACCCCGGGCTTTGACGAGAAGCCTGAAGGCCCCTCCGACGCCGCCGACTCCGAAGAAGCGGCGCAGGGCGCCGGGTCCGCCGACAAGGCGGGCCCGGGCTCTGCCCCCTCCGGCGAAGAGCTGGTGGAGGTGGGTCTGAAGGCCCAGCTGGACCAGGCCCAGGCCGCGCTCACCGAGCGCACCGCGGACCTCCAGCGCCTCCAGGCGGAGTACCAGAACTACCGCCGCCGGGTCGAGCGGGACCGGGTCACGGTCAAGGAGATCGCCGTCGCGAACCTCCTGTCCGAGCTCCTGCCCACGCTCGACGACATCGGCCGCGCCCGTGACCACGGCGAGCTCGTCGGCGGCTTCAAGTCCGTCGCCGAGTCCCTGGAGACGATCGTCGCCAAGATGGGACTGCAGCAGTTCGGCAAGGAGGGCGAGCCCTTCGACCCGCTGGTGCACGAGGCGCTGATGCACAGCTACGCGCCCGACGTGACCGAGACCACGTGCGTGCAGATTCTGCAGCCGGGGTATCGCATCGGCGAGCGCACGATCCGCCCCGCGCGGGTCGCCGTCGCCGAGCCCCAGCCGGGCGCCCAGGGCGCCAAGGGCGAGGGCGAGGAGGCCGGTTCCGGCTCCGAAGAGGAGAGCGGTGGCCCGGACAAGGGCTGACGCTGACCCGATGAATCACCGCAGGGAACGGAAGGAGGGACACCGAGGATGAGCACGAAGGACTTCCTGGAGAAGGACTACTACAAGGTCCTCGGTGTGCCCAAGGACGCCACCGAGGCCGAGATCAAGAAGGCGTACCGGAAGCTCGCCCGCGAGTACCACCCGGACGCCAACAAGGGCGACGCCAAGGCCGAGGAGCGCTTCAAGGAGATCTCCGAGGCGAATGACGTCCTGGCCGACCCCAAGCGGCGCAAGGAGTACGACGACGCCCGCGCCCTCTTCGCCAACGGCGGCTTCCGCCCGGGGCCGGGCGGCGCGGGCGGCGGCTCCTTCAACTTCGACCTGGGCGACCTCTTCGGAGGCGCCCAGGGCGGAGGCGGCGGCACCGGCGGCTTCGGCGGCGGACTCGGTGACGTCTTCGGCGGCCTGTTCAACCGCGGCGGCACGCGCACCCAGCCGCGCCGCGGCCAGGACATCGAGTCCGAGGTGTCCCTGAACTTCACCGAGGCGGTCGACGGGGCCACCGTGCCCCTGCGCATGTCCTCCTCGGCCGCCTGCAAGGCCTGCTCCGGCACCGGCGACAAAAACGGTACGCCTCGCGTCTGCCCGACCTGCGTCGGCACTGGCCAGGTGTCGCACGGCTCCGGCGGCGGCTTCTCCATGACCGACCCGTGCCCCGACTGCAAGGGCCGCGGCCTCATCCCGGAGAACCCCTGCGACGTCTGCCACGGCAGCGGTCGCGCCAAGTCCTCCCGCACCATGCAGGTCCGCATCCCCGCCGGAGTCTCCGACGGCCAGCGGATCCGGCTGCGCGGCAAGGGCGCCCCGGGCGAGCGCGGCGGGCCCAACGGCGACCTCTATGTCGTCGTGCACGTCGGCGCCCACCCCGTCTTCGGCCGCAAGGACGACAACCTCACCGTCACCGTGCCCGTCACCTTCCCGGAGGCGGTCCTCGGCGGCGAGATCAAGGTGCCCACCCTCGGCGGCCCCCCGGTCACCCTCAAGCTGCCGCCCGGCACGCCCAACGGCCGCACCATGCGCGCCCGCGGCAAGGGCGCGGTCCGCAAGGACGGCACCCGCGGCGACCTGCTGGTCACAGTGGAGGTGACCGTGCCCAAGGATCTCGGCGACAAGGCCCGGGAAGCCCTGCAGACCTACCGTGAGGCCACCGCGGACCAGGACCCGCGGGCAGAGCTCTTCCAGGCCGCGAAGGGAGCGTGACCCCATGGATGGGACCGGCCGACGGCGCAATCCGTACGAGCTGACCGACGAGTCGCCGGTCTACGTCATCTCGGTCGCCGCGCAACTGTCGGGCCTGCATCCGCAGACCCTCCGGCAGTACGACCGGCTCGGCCTGGTCTCACCCGACCGCGCCGCGGGGCGCGGCCGGCGCTACTCCGCGCGGGACATCGAACAGCTGCGGCAGGTGCAGCAGCTGAGCCAGGACGAGGGCATCAACCTCGCCGGCATCAAGCGCATCATCGAGCTGGAGAATCAGGTGGCCGCGCTCAAGGCGCGCGTCGCCGAGCTGCAGGGCGTCGTCGAGGGCGCCACCGCGGCCCGGCAGCAGGCGGAGGCCGCGGTCCACGCCTCGTACCGCCGCGACCTCGTCCCGTACACGGACGTCCAGCAGACGAGCGCGCTGGTGGTGTGGCGCCC
>NZ_JBAMDC010000128.1:0-16414 GCF_036961605.1 Streptomyces sp. KLMMK | reverse complement strand
GTCGGTGTGGCGGTCGAGCGGCTGACGGTCGGGCGCGGTATGCGCCGCGATGCCCGGCTGGCCCTGGACTCGGCGGGCCCGTACGGGACGCTGCGCGGGACGCCGGGCTCGGCGGTCGCGGAGGACGGCACGCAGCTCTACTACGAGGTCGACGAGCCGGAAGGGCCGCGCGAGGAAGCGGAGGGCTCCGCCTCCCGGCGGCTGTTCGGCGGTCGTCGTACGCCCGCCGCCCCGCCCCTGACGGTCGTCTTCAGCCATGGCTACTGCCTCAGCCAGGACTCCTGGCACTTCCAGCGCGCCGCCCTGCGGGCCGCCGGAATCCGCGCGGTCTTCTGGGACCAGCGCAGCCACGGCCGCTCCGAGCGCAGCCGTACGGGCGCCGTCTCCATCGACCTCTTCGGCCGCGACCTCAAGGCCGTCATCGACGCCGCGGCCCCCGAGGGGCCCCTGGTGCTCGTGGGGCACTCGATGGGCGGCATGACGACGATGGGGCTGGCCGCGCAGTACCCCGGCCTGATCGCCGGGCGCGTCGTCGGCGCGGCCTTCCTCGGCACGTCCTCGGGCGGGCTCGCCGAGAACACCTACGGGCTGCCGGCCGCCGGGATGGCCCTGGTCCGGCGGCTCGTCCTGCCGGGCGCCTTCAAGCTGATGGCCGCCCGCCCCGAGCTGATCGAGAAGGGCCGCCGGGCCACGTCCGACCTGTTCGCGGGCGTCCTGCGGTGGTACTCGTTCGGATCCAAGGACGTGGACCCGGCGGTCGTGCGGTTCGCGGAACGGCTGATCGAGGCCACGCCGGTCGACGTCGTCGCCGCGTTCTACCCGGTCTTCGCCGAGCACGAGAAGCGGGACGCGCTGCGCGCCTTCGACGGCCTGCCGGTGGTCGTCGCGGCGGGCGACAAGGACCTCCTCACGCCCGGCGAGCACAGCGAGGCCATCGCGGAGGCTCTGCCGGGCGCCCGGCTCCTCATCCTGGAGGACACCGGGCACCTGGTGATGCTGGAGCGGCACGAGGTGATCACCGCCCAGCTCGCCGAGCTGCTCGCCGCGGCGGCCGGCGGCGGAGCCCTGGGGCGCGGGGAGCGCGCAGCGGCGGGGGCGCGCGGCCGCGCCTGAAACGCGCCGGGACCGCCCGGCCCCGTACCATCGGCGGGTATGAGCGCCCAGCCTGACATCACCGCCGCCACCACCACGACCAGCACAGAGCTCACGGTCAAGACCGCCGACGCCATGCGGGAGGTGGGCCGCCGGCTGGCCGGCCTGCTGCGCCCCGGCGACCTGGTGCTGCTCACCGGCGAGCTCGGCGCGGGCAAGACGACGCTGACCCGCGGGCTCGGCGAGGGCCTCGGCGTGCGCGGCGCGGTCACCTCCCCGACGTTCGTCATCGCGCGCGTCCACCCCCACCTCGGCGGCGGCCCGGCGCTCGTCCACGTCGACGCCTACCGGCTGTCCGGCGGCCTGGACGAGATGGAGGACCTGGACCTCGACGTCTCCCTCCCCGAGTCCGTGATCGTCGTGGAGTGGGGCGACGGCAAGGTCGAGGAGCTCTCGGAGGACCGGCTGCACGTCGTCATCCACCGCGCCGTGGGCGCGAGCGCCGCGGACGCGGCGGACGTGGCCCACGCGTCGGAGGACACGGACGACGTGCGGAGCGTCCGGGTGACGGGCGTGGGGGCGCGCTGGGCGGGCGTGGACCTGTCGCCGCTCGGCTGAGGAACGGCCGGACGGGACGGCTGAGGGACGGCCGGGCACAGCTGAGGGACGGCTGAGGGACGGCCGGGCACAGCTGAGGAGCACGCGCCGCTGTACGTTCCGACAAGCCGTCGGCAAGATGTTGCGTCGGCGGCTACGGGCGTGGTCACATGGTAGGCAGAGACATGGTTAGGTCTACCTAACCTTGCCCAGATGCCCCCCAGGAGGCACCATGCCGGCCCCAGAGCAGCCGCAGTCCGGGACCCGCTCGGAAGAGCGCCCTCCGTCGACGTCGATGCGCGACCTGCTGGCTTCCTGCGCGGCGGCGGACGCGGTGTCGAAACCGCCGCGGGCGCCCGGGGCGCCAGGGGCGCCGGAGGCGCCCGGTGACGACGAGCACGACGCTGCGTAAGCCCCTTACGCGACCACGACCACCTTCGTGCCGTTCAGGGCGAAGTCCCACATGGCCCGCCCGTCCGCAGGACTCTCCCGCACCGCACCCGTCTTCTTCCCCGCCGCCGCCGGATCCGGCAGCGACCCGTCCACCGCCGCGCTGAAGCCGAAGACGACCCCCGCCGGATTGCGGTGGAACCGCACCACGTGCTCGATGGCCTTGCCGTCGGACCCCGTGCCCGTGGCGTCCCGCGAGGTCACCGCGTAGGGCCCCGGAACCGGGTTCACCGCGCTCGGCGCCACCTCGAAGCTGTGCGTCGCCTTGCCGTCCGCGCCGACCAGCCACACCCGCTTCTGCCCGAGCGCGTAGACGACCCGCTTGCCGGTGCCGGAGCCCGCGGGCACGTCCGGAAGGGCGGCCTGCGCGCCCGCGTCCTTGCCGGAACCGGTGCCGGAATCCGCCGGTGCGCCGTCCTTGCCCTTGTCCTCGCCCTTGCCGGAGGCGCCCGCGCCCGCAGCGTGCGAGGACTGCGGCTTGTCGGGAGCGGCCTCGGCCTGGACGGCGAGGAAACCGACCCCCGCGAGGGCCGCCGCGGTGAGCGCGGCCACGAAGACCCCCGAGCTGCTGCGTGCCACGGCTGCGCACCCTTCTCAGGACCGCCGGTCCTGGTCCTACGTACATATAGATACGGCGTTGCGGCTGACCGTAGCACCCGCCCGCGCCCCCGCCGCGCCGTCGGCCCGGCCCACGCGCGGCCCAGGTGCGCACCGTCCGCCCCGCGGTGAGCCGTAGTCTGTCAGTGTGCTGCTGCTCGCTCTTGATACCGCCACGCCCGCCGTCACCGTCGCCCTCCACGACGGCGACAAAGTCATCGCCGAATCGCGCCAGGTCGACGCGCGCCGGCACGGTGAGCTGCTGCTTCCCGCCGTCGACCGGGTGCTCGGCGAAGCGGGCAGCAAGCTCGGCGCCGTGACGGACATCGTGGTCGGCGTCGGCCCCGGCCCGTACACCGGCCTGCGGGTCGGCATCGTCACCGCCGCCACCTTCGGTGCCGCGCTCGGCGTGCCCGTCCGCGGCCTGTGCTCGCTCGACGGCCTCGCGTACGCGGCCGGGCAGGCGGGACTGGAGGGCGAGTTCGTCGTGGCGACGGACGCCCGCCGCAAGGAGGTCTACTGGGCGCGGTACGCCGACGCCCGTACCCGCGTCACCGAGCCCTCCGTGGACCGCCCCGGGGACCTCACCGAGAAGCTCGCCGGCCTGACCGTCGTCGGCGCGGGCGCCGTGCTCTACGCCGACTCCTTCACGGACGTGCGGGCCGACATGCCCGAGCACCAGTCCGCGGGCGCCCTGGCCTCCCTCGCCGCGGAGCGCCTGCGCACGGGCGGCGAGTTCCTGCCGGACCAGCCGCTCTACCTGCGCCGCCCCGACGCCCAGGTGCCCGCCAACTACAAGGTGGTCACCCCCAAGTGACCGTGAACGTGCGTGTCCGCGAGATGCGCTGGTGGGACATCGGGCCGGTGCTGGAGCTGGAGCGCGCGCTCTTCCCGGACGACGCCTGGTCCAAGGGCCTGTTCTGGTCCGAGCTGGCCCACGCGCGCGGCGCGGGCGCCACCCGCCGCTACGTCGTCGCCGAGAACGACGAGGGCCGCGTCGTCGGCTACGCGGGCCTCGCCGCGATCGACGGCACCGGCGACGTCCAGACCATCGCCGTCTCCCAGGACCACTGGAGCACGGGCCTCGGCTCCCGCCTCCTCGGCGAGCTCCTGACCGCCGCGACCGACTTCGAGTGCCGCGAGGTGCTCCTCGAAGTGCGCGTCGACAACATCCGGGCGCAGCGCCTGTACGAACGCTTCGGCTTCGAGGCGGTGGGCGTGCGCCGCGGCTACTACCAGCCCGGCAACATCGACGCCCTCGTGATGCGCCTCTCCGATCCCCTCTCCGCAGTGCAAGGAATGACCCATGGCTCGCAAGGCTGACGAACCCCTCGTCCTCGGCATCGAGACCTCGTGCGACGAGACCGGCGTCGGCATCGTCCGCGGGCACACGTTGCTCGCCGACGCCGTCGCCTCCAGCGTGGACGAGCACGCCCGCTTCGGCGGCGTCGTCCCGGAGGTGGCGAGCCGCGCCCACCTGGAGGCGATGGTCCCGACCATCCAGCGCGCCCTGAAGGAGGCCGGCGTCTCCGCGCAGGACCTCGACGGCATCGCGGTCACGGCGGGCCCGGGGCTCGCGGGCGCCCTGCTGGTCGGCGTGTCGGCGGCGAAGGCCTACGCGTACGCACTGGGCAAGCCCCTGTACGGGGTGAACCACCTCGCCTCCCACATCTGCGTCGACCAGCTGGAGCACGGCCCGCTGCCCGAGCCGACCATGGCGCTGCTGGTCAGCGGCGGCCACTCGTCCCTCCTCCTGGCCCCCGACATCACCTCGGACGTCCGCCCCCTCGGCTCGACGATCGACGACGCGGCCGGCGAGGCCTTCGACAAGGTCGCCCGCGTGCTGAACCTCGGCTTCCCCGGCGGCCCGGTCATCGACCGCTACGCCCGCGAGGGCAACCCCGACGCGATCCGCTTCCCGCGCGGCCTGACCGGCTCGCGCGACCCGATCTACGACTTCTCCTTCTCCGGCCTGAAGACGGCCGTGGCCCGCTGGATAGAGGCCAAGCGGGCGGCGGGCGAGGACGTGCCGGTCGCGGACGTCGCCGCGTCGTTCCAGGAGGCCGTCGTGGACGTCCTCACGCGCAAGGCCGTCCGCGCGTGCAAGGACGAGGGCGTCGACCACCTGATGATCGGCGGCGGCGTCGCGGCGAACACGCGCCTGCGGGCGATGGCGCAGCGCCGCTGCGAGGACGCGGGCATCACGCTGCGCGTGCCGCGGCCGAAGCTGTGCACGGACAACGGCGCGATGGTGGCGGCACTGGGCGCGGAGATGGTGGCCCGGGGGCGCGCGGCGTCGTCGTGGGACCTGTCGGCGGACTCGTCGCTGCCGGTCACGGAGACGCATGTGCCGGGGGAGGAACACGACCACGGGCACGGGCACGGCGGCGATCACGGTCACGGCCATGGGCACGCCCACGACCATGACCACGTCCACGAGATGAGCAAGAAGAACCTGTACGAGTCGTAAACGGCCGCCTCCGTCCTACGAGCCGTCCGAAGCCTCGGCGCCCACCGCGCCCCGGCCGAGCTCCGCGATCGCGGCGTGGGCCGCGTCGGGGGACTCGGCCGCGGCGACCGCCGCGCGGAGGTCGTCCGGGGTGTGCCCGGGCGGCTCCTCCGGCGCGGCGGTGCTCACACCAGCCTCCGCTGACGATTGACCTCGGTGACCCGTGCCCGGAGGTAGGCGCGGAGGGTGGTCGCCTGGAGGTCGGCGGCCGGGCAATCCCACCCGGCACCGCTGCAGGGCGGGTGCAGGTGCACCAAATCCCCTGCGTACTCGATGACTTGGCCGACGCGATCGGTCCGGGTGTCGATGACGTATGCCCCGAGCGGTGGAATTTCCTTGTTCACGCCACCAAGGGTTATGGCCCGTCATCAGCCTCGCGAGTATCCATCACGGTACGCACAGTGAGGTACCGTTCGGGACTCGAAGCGAATGCGGGCAGCCCAACTGGGCGTATCCGCAACGGCATGGGCGGCCTTCGTGAAGTGTGCGTGCGCTCCGGGCTTCGGGGGTCGGAACCCGAGCGCTCTTTCTGTGGAATGGGGTGGGTGACAACCCACCCACCCTCCCTCGCGCGAAGGCGCGCGAGCTTCAACTATCCCGCATACCACACGAGTTAACGTTACGCGACCGGGTTGCGACGAACCGTCACGGCCCTCTAGCGTTCGCAGCAACAAATCAGCCCCGGCTGGTGCGCCAACACCGAACCGGGGCTTGACCATCAAGATCGAAAGAGACTCGATCCCATGGCTGAGGCCAACTCTAGCGCCGCCGCGCTCCCCGTACACGTACACCCCCAGGCCAAGCCCGGCTACGGCAAGCGAACCGCTCCCGACCAGGCACGCCGCACCGCGAAAGACTTCGCGCACCTCCCGCCCCGCGAGGCGTCGATCGCCGCATTCATCGACCGCCTGCCCGAAGGCGCGGCCATGGATGCGAAAACCCTTGCGGCGCACCTCCCCCTCTACGGCCAGGCGGCCTGCCGCACGGCACTGCGCCGGTTGTCGACGGAAGGCCACCTCCGCCGGGTGACGGAACGGACCAAGGGTGACGGCGGCAGCACGCACTGGGTCACGCGGACGTACTTCTCGCGCACCGCGAGGGACGACGCCTGGTGGGCGGACTTCCAGGCGGGGAACGTACCGAGGCCGCGTCCGCAGCCTCATCCGCAACCGCAGCGGCAGTCGTTACCGGCAGGAAAGCCGCCCCGCTCGGAGGCGTACGAGGCGCTGGCGACGGCGGGGCGCATGGACCCGCGCCCCGGGCCGCCCCGAGGCCCTCCCGGGCGGCCTCTGCCGCCCCTGCCGCGGCGAGTTGCTCCCGGACACCCCATACGCCGTCCCGCCGGGTGAAGTCCACCGCCGGGCAGCCACCATCCGAGCGACGCTCCGCATCCCGGAAAGGACCCGCACATGACATTGCTGTACGCACCTCCCGATGTCCGGGCACCATGGAGGGGAGGAGGCGACACCATGACCCCCAGTTCCGCTGCTCGTCGGCCCCAAATGAGCGTCGAAGAGTTCGAACAGATCGCCCGCAAGGCGCCCGAGACGGTGCGCCTGGAGTTCATCAACGGAAAGCTTGGGGTCAAGCCGGTGCCGGACGGAGATCACGGAGCCATCGTCATGTGGCTCATCAAGCAATGCATGCAGCAGCGACCTGAACTGGGGCTCTACCCCGAGCAGGGTCTGAAGGTCGAGAGCTACCGCTTGGGTCGTGCCCGGCCGGATGGCTCCCTGGTGCCCGAGGACCACTTTGTCGGGCAAGGCGAGTGGGCCAGTCCCGAGGGTGTGCTGATGACGACCGAGGTGACTTCGCGAGACAGCGACACCGACCTCCGTGACCGGAAGGATAAGCGTGACGGCTACGCCGCAGCAGACATCCCGGTCTACCTCCTCATCGACCGCGACGCATGCATGGTCACCGTCTACAGCGATCCGCGGAACGGCAAGTACCTGAGCCGGGTTTCGCACCCGTACGGCGACACCGTCAAGCTCCCCGACCCCGTCGGCATCACCCTGGACACCGAGAAGCTGAAGGACTACACCCACTGACCCCGGGGGTTGCTCTCACCGCTCCCCGGAGCGGTCCTCCAACGCCGTCGGTCCACGAAAGCCGTTCCCGGACACCTGCCCCGCCGCCTGCGAAGGCACCCCGTACTCCTCGACGAGCGCTCGCAGTTCCGCCGCCGCGCTCTCCCGCTGTTCCGCGGCGAGCCCTTCCAGCAGCGTCTCGAAGCGGTCCTGCCAGACGGCCTCCTGGCGGTCGTGCATCCGCTCCGCCTGCCCCGACCGGGCCGCGGTCTCCAGCGCGCCGGCCGTGCGGTCGAGCCGTTCCCGTTCTCCGCGCTCGCGCGTCTCGTCGCCGCGCCCGAACCACCGGGCGACCCGCTCCCGGAGCCCGGTCCAGGCATCGGTCCCCGCCGCCTGCACGACCACCGTGCCACCCGCCGCGGCCGCCGCCGTCAGTGCTTCGCTCAGCATCCCGTTCGCCCCCGTCGCCAACGTGCCCCCGCCCGTGCCGGACGCGACGCACGCTAGCGCCGAACCGGCCGTCGCAGCGTCCGTTCGGCGGGAAATACGACCGGTTGCCTGCGTGGATCCGCGCTACTCGGAGTCGCGTGCGAGTTCGAGCGCCAGGGTCTGCAGGATCTCTTCCGTCGGCGCCTCGGGCGTCGTCCCGTCGTAGGCGTCCGCGACCGCCTCGAAGGCCAGCATCAATCCGCTGATCAGCGCGCTCATGGGTGCGGACAGCTGGTTGAGCACCGCGAGCCCGACCTCCCTCGCCTCCGCGCCGACCGGCACCATGAACTCGTCCGGGATCACCTCGCCGAGGAGGGACGAGACGTAGTCCGTCCCCACGCCGCCGCGCAGGGCCGTGAGCGCCGCGATGGCCTTGAGCTTGATCTCGTTCTCGGTCATGGGGTGAGCGTAGGAGGAATTGCCGGATGCGGACCGCTTACGCGCGGACCTCCCGCCCCAGCAGCATCACCGGCGCTCCCGCCGCCCGGGTCAGCACGATCACGCAGGAGTTCGGTCCGGCGAGCTTCAGCTTCTTGCGGAGGTCTTCCGGCTCCACCGCCGAGCCCCGCTTCTTGATGACGGCGACGCCGATGCCCCGCTCCCGCACCACGGCCTTGAGCTTCTTCAGGTTGAACGGGAGGACGTCCGTGATCTCGTAAGCCGACGCGTAGTCCGTCGCCCGCAGTTCGTCGCTCGTCACGTACGCGATCGTCTCGTCGATCAGCCCGCCGCCGTCCAGCGCGGCCGCCACGTCCGCCACCAGGTGCGCGCGGATCACGGCACCGTCCGGCTCGTACACGTACCGTCCCACCGGTCGTACGGCCGGGTCGGGCAGCCCGGCGCCCACCAGCGAGTGCCCGCCCGGCAGCAGGGTCGCCCGGCGCGCGCCCGGTGCCGTGCCGAACCACAGCACGGCCTCCTTCACATCGCCGCCGTCCGAGATCCACTCGGCCTCGGCGTCGTCCGGGATCGCCTCGTGGGGCACACCGGGAGCGATCTTGAGGGCCGCGCGCGGGGCCTTCCGGGCGGCGTCGATCGCCCACGACAGCGGCGGCGAGTACGCCTCCGGGTCGAAGATGCGGCCGCGGCCGCCCCGCCGCGCCGGGTCGACGAACACCGCGTCGTAGCCCGAGGTGTCCACATCGGCGACGTCGGCGCAGCGCACCTCGATGAGCTCGGAGAGGCCCAGCGCTTCGGCGTTCGCGCGGGCGACCTCGCAGGTCAGCGGGTCGCGGTCGACGGCGAGGACGCGGATGCCCAGCCGTGCCAGCGCGATCGCGTCGCCGCCGATGCCGCAGCACAGGTCCGCCACGGAGCGGACGCCGAGCGCGGCGAACCGGCCGGCCCGGTATTCGGCCACGGACCGCCGCGTCGACTGCTCCACGCCGTTCGGCGTGAAGAACATCCGGTACGCGTCCTCCGGCCCGAACTTCGCCACCGCCCGCTGCCGCAGCCGGGCCATGCCGAGCGCTGCCGAGACGAGCTCCGCGGGGTGGTCGCGGCGCAGCCGGGTCGCCGTGGCCAGTTCCCGGGCGGGGTCGTGGTCGCGCAGCCCGGCGAGCAGGCTGCGGCCCTCGTCCGTGAGGAGGGCGGTGAAGGCGGCGACGGCGGCCGCCGACGCGTCCGGTTCATCCCGGGCGTTCGGCTTGTTCGGCTTGTTCGGTTCGTTCTGTGCTGGCACCCGGCCATTCTTGCCCAGCCATTCTTGCCCAGGCCCCCTCCCCGGCCCTCCGACAGGCCCGCCCTTCCGCCCGGTCCGCCTGGCTCGAACACATGCACAACAATCGGAGGTGTGAGCTCCCCTATCTCCGGCCCTATCTCCGGCCCGATATCCGCCCGCGCGTCCGCCCGTGCCGCCGCCGCGGGCACGCTCCTGCTGGCCCTGCTCCTCAGCGGCTGCTCCGGTTCCTCCGGCGGCGGCAAGGGAACGGCGTCCGCGTCCCCCTCTCCGCGTATGGACGCGGCGTCTTCGCCCTCGGCCTCCGCCGTCCCGGACGCCGCCGCCTACCGCCGCTGGGGCCTGGACAAGCCCCTCGCCGCGCCGCCCGCCCCGCCGGCCGCCAAGCTGACGGACGGGATGAAGGCCGGCGACGCGCCCAAGGTGATCCGGCGCGTGCCCACCAGCGACAAGGTCGTCTTCCTGACCTTCGACGACGGGGCGGAGAAGGACCCGGAATTCGTGAAGATGGCCAAGGACCTGAAGCTGCCCTTCACGATGTTCCTCACCGACGACATCGCCCGCGCGGGCAGCGGTTACGGCTACTTCGAGCAGCTGCGGGGCGAGGGGAACCGCAACGGCATCCACAACCACACCCTCTCCCACCCCAACCTCCGCACCCTCTCCGCCGACGCGCAGCGCCGCGAGGTCTGCGGCCAGCAGGGCGCCCTGGAGAAGCGGTACGGCAGCAAGCCGCCGCTGTTCCGGCCGCCCTACGGCAACTACAACGACGCCACCCTCGCCGCGGCCGGCAGCTGCGGGGTGAAGGCGCTGCTGCTGTGGGAGGCGACGATGCAGATCAACGACATGCGCTACGCGGACGGCGGCAAGCTGCGCTCCGGCGACATCGTCCTCGCCCACTTCCGCGGCCCCTCGGAGCTCAAGGGCACGACCATGACGCAGATGGTCACCAACATGCTGCGCAGCATCGAGCGGCAGGGGTTCACGGTGGCGCGCCTGGAGGATTACGTCTAGGCCGGCCGGGCGCCGGGCATCCGGCATCCGGCTGTGCGCACGGTAGCGCCGTGCGCGCCCCACGCGTCCTACGCGCTGCACGCGTCGTACGCGCCGCATGGGAATCCGGAGGATTACGACCCGTGGCCCGCGGGCAGATCCACCTCCGCGCCGGAACGCAGGAGCGCGCCGCCCCGACCGGCCGGGTGCCTTACCCCCAGGGGTGAACTGCAAGCTCGCCGCACGGCGAATTGGCACTCCGCTTGACCGAGTGCTAACCGCGTCATAGTCTCGGCTCCGTTGGCACTCTCCACCCGGGAGTGCCAAACGCAGCGACGGGCAGAATCCGGCACCCGCGACGACGGATCCTCCTGGTCGCCACCTCAGACAGATAACCCCGTGAATCTCCGAAGGGGGAGGTCGGATCGTGACGACCGCCAGCTCCAAGGTTGCCATCAAGCCGCTCGAGGACCGCATCGTGGTCCAGCCGCTCGACGCCGAGCAGACCACGGCCTCTGGCCTGGTTATTCCGGACACCGCCAAGGAGAAGCCCCAGGAGGGCGTCGTCCTGGCCGTGGGCCCGGGCCGCTTCGAGGACGGCAACCGCCTTCCGCTCGACGTCCAGGTCGGCGACGTCGTGCTGTACAGCAAGTACGGCGGCACCGAGGTGAAGTACAACGGCGAGGAGTACCTCGTTCTCTCGGCTCGCGACGTGCTCGCGATCATCGAGAAGTAATTCACCCCGTTTGATGTGATCTGCGCCCCTGGTCCCCGTTTCCGCGACTACCGTCCGGACAACCGGGCGCCGGGGCGCAGTTCGTTTGAGAGGACTTGAAGCAACCATGGCGAAGATCCTGAAGTTCGACGAGGACGCCCGTCGCGCCCTCGAGCGCGGTGTCAACAAGCTGGCGGACACGGTCAAGGTGACGATCGGCCCCAAGGGCCGCAACGTCGTCATCGACAAGAAGTTCGGTGCCCCGACCATCACCAACGACGGCGTCACCATCGCCCGTGAGGTCGAGATCGAGGACCCGTACGAGAACCTCGGCGCCCAGCTCGTCAAGGAGGTGGCGACCAAGACCAACGACATCGCGGGTGACGGCACCACCACCGCGACCGTCCTGGCCCAGGCGCTGGTCCGCGAGGGTCTGCGCAACGTCGCCGCCGGCGCCTCCCCGGCCGCCCTGAAGAAGGGCATCGACGCCGCGGTCAAGGCCGTCTCCGACGAGCTGCTCGCGACCGCCCGTCCGATCGAGGACAAGGCCGACATCGCGGCCGTCGCCGCCCTGTCCGCCCAGGACAAGCAGGTCGGCGAGCTCATCGCCGAGGCGATGGACAAGGTCGGCAAGGACGGTGTCATCACCGTCGAGGAGTCGAACACCTTCGGTCTGGAGCTGGACTTCACCGAGGGCATGGCCTTCGACAAGGGTTACCTGTCGCCCTACATGGTCACCGACCAGGAGCGCATGGAGGCCGTCCTCGAGGACCCGTACATCCTCATCCACCAGGGCAAGATCTCCTCGATCCAGGACCTGCTGCCCCTGCTGGAGAAGATCATCCAGGGTGGCTCCTCCAAGCCGCTGCTGATCATCGCCGAGGACGTCGAGGGCGAGGCCCTCTCCACCCTCGTCGTCAACAAGATCCGTGGCACCTTCAACGCCGTGGCCGTCAAGGCCCCGGGCTTCGGTGACCGCCGCAAGGCGATGCTGGGCGACATGGCCACCCTGACCGGCGGCACCGTCGTCGCCGAGGAGGTCGGCCTCAAGCTCGACCAGGTCGGCCTGGACGTGCTGGGCTCCGCCCGCCGCGTGACCATCACCAAGGACGACACCACCATCGTCGACGGTGGCGGCAACTCCGAGGACGTCCAGGGCCGCGTCGCCCAGATCAAGGCCGAGATCGAGGCCACGGACTCCGACTGGGACCGCGAGAAGCTCCAGGAGCGCCTCGCCAAGCTCGCCGGTGGCGTCTGCGTCATCCGCGTGGGTGCGGCCACCGAGGTCGAGCTCAAGGAGAAGAAGCACCGTCTGGAGGACGCCATCTCCGCGACCCGCGCCGCGGTCGAGGAGGGCATCGTCTCCGGTGGTGGCTCCGCGCTCGTCCACGCCGTCAAGGTGCTCGAGGGCAACCTGGGCAAGGAGGGCGACGAGGCCACCGGTGTCGCCGTCGTCCGCCGCGCCGCCGTCGAGCCGCTGCGCTGGATCGCCGAGAACGCCGGCCTCGAGGGCTACGTCATCACCTCCAAGGTGGCGGAGCTCGACAAGGGCCAGGGCTTCAACGCCGCGACCGGCGAGTACGGCGACCTGGTGAAGGCCGGCGTCATCGACCCGGTCAAGGTCACCCGCTCCGCCCTGGAGAACGCTGCGTCCATCGCGTCGCTGCTGCTCACGACCGAGACCCTGGTCGTCGAGAAGCCGGCCGACGAGGAGCCCGAGGCCGGCCACGGCCACGGTCACTCGCACTGACGCCAGGGCACTGCCCCTGAGGCACTGCCCCTGAGGCGCTGACCTCACGCCGCACAGCGGCCGCAGTCCGGAGCCCGGCACCCCTGGTGGGTGCCGGGCTCCGGCCGTTCACGGGTTCACGGGTTCACGGGTTCACGGGTGTTCACACCGGCCCCGACTCCAGCTGCCGTATCAGCCGCGGCAGGTCGAAGTGCCACCAGCCCTCGGCGATCTTCCCGCCCTCGAAGCGGAAGGTGGTGGTCCCCGTCATGACCACTTCCTGCCCGGTGGGCTGGTGGCCCATGAAGTCGCCCTGGTGCGTGCCCCGCCAGGTCCAGCGCGTGGCGACCTCGTCGCCGTCGGCGAGCTGGGAGTGGAGGGTGAAGGAGAAGTCGAACGCCTCTCGCCAGCCCTCGACGTCGGAGCGGATGACGTCCCGGCCGACCGTTTCGAGCTCGTCCTTGCCCATGTCGTGGTCGCGGTGGTCTTCGGTGAAGAGCTCGTCGATCAGGGCAAGATTGCCGTCGCGCGCCACCTCGTCGAAGAAACGGCGGGCCGTGGCCTTGTTCAGGCTCAGCTGTTCGTCGCGGACCACGTCGAGGTCGGTGAAGCTCGGCGCCCCGTCGCAGAGCGCGACCATCTCGGCGAAGATCCGGTCCGTCTCGGGGAGCTCGGAGTTGCGCATCGCGTCCTCGTAGGAGGGGAACTCCACGATCTCCACGTAGTGGTCGTCCCGCGCGCGGTCCTTGCCGACGAGTGAGTGCGTCGCCGTCCGCTTGCCCTCGGTGCGGGCGACCCACTCGTCCATGAGCCGGTTCACGTCGTCGTACCGGCGCGTCCTGTAGTCGATGATCTGTGCGAATGTCATGACGCCTCCCGGGTGATATATCCAGGTTAGTCCTGAATGGATCACCCGGGAGGGCGAGATGCCGCGCTCTACCGGCGCGTACGCGCTACTTCGGCCCGTACTTGCGGCCCGTCGTCGACGACGCCCGCGACACCACCCTGCGCGGCGCCAGCTTCATCAGGCCGGTCATGGCCTTGTACCGCGGGTCGGGAACCGACAGCGACTTGCCCTGCGACAGGTCCCGCAGGGCGGCCGACACCACCTTGTCGGCGTCCAGCCAGAGCCAGCCGGGGACGTTGTCCGTGCCCATTCCGGCGCGCTGGTGGAACTCGGTCCGTACGAAACCGGGGCACAGCGCCATCATCCGCACCCCGCTCCCGGCCAGGTCGCGCGCGGCGCCCTGGGTGAACTGCACGACCCAGGACTTGCTCGCGCCGTACGTGCCGCGCGGGACGAACGCGGCCACCGACGCCACATTGATCACCGCACCGCGCTTGCGCTCCCGCATCCCCTCGGCCGCCGCGGACGTCAGCCGCAGCACCGCCTCGCAGTGCACCTTGAGCATCTTGAGCTCGTCGTCGAGGGACACCTCCAGATAGCCGCCCTTGTTGCCGAATCCGGCATTGTTGACCAGCAGGTGCACCGGGCGCTCGCGGTCGCGCAGGCGCGCCTCGACGGCCTCGATGCCCTCCTCCTCGGCGAGGTCCGCGCGCAGGACCTCCACCTCCACGCCGTGCCGGTCGTGGAGCTCGGTCGCATGGCGGTCGAGCCGCTCCTCGTCACGGGCCACGAGCACGAGGTCGTGTCCGTCGCCCGCCAGGCGGCGCGCGAACGCGGCGCCGATGCCGGCCGTCGCCCCAGTGATCAATACAGTCGTCATACCGGCACGGTAGAGCCCGGCGGCGGCGCTCGCCGATGCGGTCCGGCGTTTTGACGGCGGGTCGGGCGCTGATTGACGGTCACGGGGCGGCGGCCAGGGCGCTCCGGACGCCCGGTCAGGGGCGCGGAACCGCCCGAGCGGCCCGCCGCCGGAGCCGCTGCGGAGACCTCAGAGGCTCGCCCGGTACGCCAGCGCCTTCTCGCGCGTACCGGCCGTAAGGGCGTCCCCGGCTGCCAGAACGTCGGGGAGGAGGGACCGCTCGACGGTGCCGGCGCGGAAGAGGAAGGAGACCGTGACGTGGTGGCCGGGGCGGTGGACGACGGTGACGGGGTCGCCCGCGCGGATCTCGCCCGGCTCTATCACCCGAAGGTAGGCGCCGGGGGCTGCCTCCTGGGTGAACCGCTTGATCCAGCCCGCCTCGCCGAGCCACGTGGCGAACGTGCGGCAGGGGATACGGGGAGCGCTGACCTCGAGCACCAGATCGGCACCGATGCGCCAGCGCTCGCCTATCAGCGCGCCGTTGACGTCGAGACCGCTGGTGGTGAGGTTCTCCCCGAAGGAGCCGTTGGGCAGGGGGCGGCCGAGCTCCCGCTCCCAGCGGTCGAGATCCTCGCGCGCGAACGCGTACACCGCCTGGTCGTCCCCGCCGTGGTGGCGCAGGCTGACGATCTCGTCGCCCGCGAGGCCGCTGCCGCCCACGCCCTTGGGGCCCGGCGCGGCCACGGCGACCGGCCCCTCGACGGGGCGCTTGTCGATTCCGGTGGCCATGCCGGCCTCGAAGCCGGGCGCGCCCGGGAGATCCGCCGTACCGGCGCGGCCCACATTCACGGAGAGGAGGTGCATGCACCGAGATTACTCGCTGCAACTCAAAGTGACCAGGGGGTAAGTCGCGACTTCCCCAAGGTTGCCTTATGCTCGCAGCATGATCGAGGCTCGTCATCTGAGGGTGCTGCGCGCGGTGGCCCTGACCGGTTCCTTCTCCGCCGCGGCGCGCGAGCTGGGCTGCACCCAGCCCGCCGTCAGCCAGCAGATGAAGGCGCTGGAGCAGTCCACGGGCACACCCCTGCTGGTGCGCACGGGCCGCGAGATGCGCCTCACGCAGGCCGGCACGGCCCTCGTCCGGCACGCCTCCGGGATCCTGGCCGGGCTGACCGCGGCTGAGGAGGAGATCGCGGCCATCGCCGGGCTGCGCGCGGGCCGGGTGCGGCTCGTGTCCTTCCCCAGCGGCAGCTCGACGCTCGTGCCCGGCGCGCTCGCGCAGATGCGGGCGGCGCACCCGGGCACCGAGATCTCCCTGGTGGAGGCCGAGCCCCCGCGCTCGGTGGAGATGCTGCGCGACGGCGAGTGCGAGATCGCGCTGGCCTTCCGCTACCCGGACGTCCGGGGGTCGGATCCGGCCGCCGGCGCGGAGTGGGAGGACCTCGTCGTCCGCCCGCTGCTGACCGACCGGCTCATCGGCGTGGTCCCGGAGGGGCACCGGCTGGCGGGGGCGGAGCGCATCGGCATCACCGACCTGGCCGAGGAGCCGTGGATCGCGGGCTGCCCGCGCTGCCGGCGGCATCTGGTGGAGATCTGCGAGAACGCCGGGTTCACCCCCCGCATCGACTTCGCGACCGACGACTACCCGGCGGTGTTCGGCCTGGTCGGCGCGGGGCTGGGCGTCGCGGTGATGCCGGAGCTGGCGCTGGAGTCCGTCCGTCCCAAGGGCGCGCGGGTGGTTCCGGTGGAGCCCGCGGTGCACCGCGAGATCGTCGCCCTGACCCTGCCGGACCTGGCGCGGGTGCCGGCGGTGGACGCGATGCTGGACA
>NZ_JBAMDC010000127.1:0-16510 GCF_036961605.1 Streptomyces sp. KLMMK | reverse complement strand
CTCCGTGGCGGTGTCCGTGCGGCACGCTCCGTCCGAGCGGGCCGGCCGGGGTCACGTCACGTCGTCGTAGCTGTTGCGGGCCGCGTGGCTGCGGTCGTCGGCGGACCGCTCGTGCAGGGCCGGCATCGGCTCGGAGTCGCCCGTGGACTGCGGGGTCAGGTCGAGGGGGGAGGCCTCGTCGTCCGACAGCAGCCGGTCGGGGTTGCGGCGCGCACGGCGCTTGTCGTTGAGCATCGAGAAACCCACCGCGCCGAAGTACAGGATGATGATCGGCACGGCCAGGATGCACATGCCGAACGGGTCGGTGCTGGGGGTCGCGATCGCGCCGAAGACGAAGACGCCCATGACGACGCCGCGCCACCACTTGATCATGGTCTTGCCGGTGACCATCCCGGCGATGTTCATCATGACCAGGACCAGCGGCAGCTCGAAGGCGAGGCCGAAGACAAGGATCATCCGGACCGTGAAGTCGAGGATGTCGTCGAGGTTGAGGGTGTTGGCCGCGGAATCGGGTGTGATCTTCAGCAGCACCCGCATGCTCATCGGCATGATCTCGTAGGCCAGCCAGGCGCCCGCGACGAAGAGCGGGGCGGCCGTCGCCACGAAGGCGACCGTGTACTTCTTCTCGTTCTTGTGCAGGCCGGGGGCGAGGAACGCCCACAGCTGGTACAGCCAGATCGGCGCGGAGACGGTGACACCCGCGAGGAGGCACACCTTCACGATCGTCGTGAACGGCGACGAGATGCTGTTGAACACCACGACCGCGCAGTTGCCGCCGTGGCTCTGGGCCAGATCCCGGCCGGGGCACTTGGGAACGGGGCTCGCGAGGAAGTCCGTGAGCTGCTTCTGGTAGAAGGCGGCGACGACGGCGACCACGACGATCGCGAGGACCGCCTTCGCCAGCCGGTTGCGCAGCTCACGCAGGTGCTCCGCGAGTGGCATCCGCCCCTCGGGGTCCTTCTCCTTCTTGCGGGCAGACTTGGGCAACCCACGTCCCTATCTCGTGCGGCAGACGGGCGCCCCGCGGGCGGCCGCCTCGATCGTCCCTGAAAAAGTGCTGGTCAGCGCCGTACGGCGCTGCTCAGTGCTGCGTGGAGCGGTCGCTCGGCTCGGTGACCGGACGCGCGCCGGCCACATCGCCGGGAGCCGCCTTGATCGTACGCGGGGCCTGGCCGGCGGGCGGGTCGGCCGGGGCGGAGGCGTTGTCCTGGCCCTCCGACTTCATGGCCTTCGCCTCGCTCTTGAGGATGCGGGCGGACTTGCCGAGGGAACGCGCCATGTCCGGGAGCTTCTTCGCACCGAACAGCAGGACGATGACGACGAGAATGAGGATGATCTCGGGGGCGCCGAGCCTACCGAACATTTGCGTTTACCTTCTCACCGAGGCGGCATGGGGTGGGGTACTGCCGACTGATCGGACATTTGTCCATCAGCCGTACGGCAGCGATCGTAACGCGCAGGGGTAAACGCTGGGCAATCCCCTTGCGTACTCCCGGATGCGGCCCCCCGCCTCGTCGCCGGGGCCGCCGAAACAGCGTACCGCCCGGTCAGCGGCCCCAGGAGAGAGCGGGAGCGACGTTGTCAGAACCGCTCATTCCTGGCGCAAAGTGTGTGCGGCCTGCGCACTCGCCGCGGCGAGCGGCGTCGCGGCCCGCTCCAGGTCCTCCGCGGCCCGGCTGATCCGCTGTGAGCTCTCCGACACCTGGCGCGCCAGCCGCCGCACTTCGACCAGCACCCGGGCGGCCAGCACTCCGAGGACGGCGATCCCGACGAAGGCGAGGGCGACGGCGAGCATGGGCCAGAACATGAGGTGAACCTATCGGGATGTCGGAATGGCTCAAAACAACTGTTTATCGGAGTGTTTTGTACGGACTGTGTTCGTACGCACCGGGCCCGGCGGCGGGCCGGGGCTCACACCGTCGAGTGCAGCCGGAGCGTCCGCACCCCGCCGCCGGTGAGCAGCTCGACGATCCGCTCCCCCGCCGGCTTGCGCACCGCGGAACCGCAGTCCGGGCAGGTGAAGGAGTAGAAGGTGGTCCGCCGACTGCCGCCGATCGCCAGCCGCAGCGCACTCGCGGCCAGCTCGAAGCGACCGCGGCAGTCGGGGCAGGCCGCCTTGAACAGCGCGGCCCCCGGCACTCTCCCGTCCATCGCGTCCACCCTCACTCCCCGTAGGCCGCAAGGGCCTCACGGGCCGCGTCCCGCGCGCTGACCGCCAGCCCGGCCGGCGAGACGATCCGCCCGTCGCCGCCGAGCCGCAGCGCGAGCCGGCGCAGCGAGGCCGGGTCCGGGGTGCGCAGCGTGATCCGCAGGCCCCCGTCGGGCTGCTCCTCGGCGCTGTCGTGCGGGTAGTACTCGGCGACCCAGCGGCCGCCGGGGCCGACCTCGATCACGACCTCCGGGTCCTCCGCGGCGGGCTGCACCAGTCCCTCGGACAGGTCGCGCAGCTCGACCGGCGGCGGATCGGACGGCTCGTCGAGCAGCCGGATTTCGGCCACCCGGTCCAGGCGGAAGGTGCGCCGGGCCTCCGAGAGCCGGCACCACGCCTCCATATAGGTGTGGCCCACGACGAACAGCCGGACGGGGTCGACCTCGCGCTCGGTGAGCTCGTCGCGCGCGGGCGAGTAGTACTTGATCCACACGCGGCGGCGTTCGGCGATCGCCCGGTCGACGTCGGCGAAGACGCCGCCCTCGGACTCGAAGGTCACCGACAGCCGGGAGCTCGCGCCCGCCGCCTCGCCGGCCGCGGCCTCGATCTTCGCGGTGGCCCGCACCAGCGCCTGCCGGCCGCTCTCCCGCAGACCGGGCAGCGTGGCCACCGCGCGCGCGGCCACCAGCAGGGCGGTGGCCTCGTCCGCGGCCAGCCGCAGCGGCTCGCCCGTGCTGCTGCCCGAGGCGTCCGGGTTGTGCCACCAGATACGGTCGCCGTCGGTGTCGATGTCCAGCAGGTCACCGCCGCGGAAGCTGGTGCCGCACATCGGCAGGACGTCGAGGTCGCCGATCAGCTCGTCCTCGGTGATCCCGAAGGCGCGCGCCACGTCGGTGACCCGGGCGCCGGGGCGCTCCCGCAGATAGGTGACCAGCGACAGCATCCGCCGCGTCTGGTCAATGGCGTTTCCGGCCATCAGAAGTCGGTCCGTTCCTCTCAGCCCTCGTCGCGGGCCCTTCGGCCCGTATCCGCTGTCTCAGCCCTTGGCCACGGCGCGCAGCCGGTCGAGCACCTCGGCCCGCAGCTCCGCCGGTTCCAGCACCACCACGTCCGGCCCGAACTCCACGAGCCAGGCGTCCAGCCCGTGCCCGTAGGGGATCTTCAGCTCGTCCCAGCCGTCGCCCAGCTCGCGCGTGGCCAGGGCCCGGGCCCGCAGCGGGTACCCGTGGTCCGCCCGCACCTTGATCAGCGCCGTGCTCGTCGCCGTCTCGCCGGCCCAGCGCTCGACGGTCTCGCGGACCGTCACGTGGTCGGGCACCGGAGCCGTGAAGGGGATGCCCCGCGACCGCACCTTGCCGGTGATCCGGGACAGCCGGAAGACGCGCTCCGCCTTGCGGTCGCGGTCCCAGCCCGCCAGGTACCAGTGGCCGCGCCAGCACTCCAGCGTCCACGGCTCGACGTGCCGCTGCTCGGGGCGGGCCGAATTCGCCTTGCGGTAGTCGAAGACGACCGGGCGCCGGTCGCGCGCGGCCAGCATCAGCGGCTCGAAGGCCGCCTCGTGGACCGGGATCCGCGTCTCCAGGGCGCTGTGGCCGTAGGCCTCCTCCGCGAGCGGCATCCCGGCGGCGCGCAGCTTCTGCAGCGCCCCGCTGGCCGCGGCGGCCAGGCGGGCCTGCTGCCACACGCTGGCGGCCAGGCCCAGGGCGGCCGCCTCCTCGACGTCCAGCGTGATGGGAGGCAGGCGGTTGCTGTCGCGGCGGGCCAGATAGCCGGTCTCGCCGTCGACGCTCTCCACCGTCTCGATGATCAGGCCGAGCTCGCGCAGATCGTCCTTGTCGCGCTCGAACATGCGGTTGAAGGCGTCATCGCTGCCCGCGGCGTTGTCCGGGGCCCCGGAGGCCGTGCCGGACGCCGTGCCGTTTCCCGGCCCGAAGGCTTCGAGGTAGGCCTCGATGGAGCCCCTGAGCTCCCGCTTGCTCAGCGGACGGCGCGTCCCCAGCAGGCACAGCGCCAGGTTCATCAGCCGCTCGGCCTTGGCAATCGCCATCGACGCCCTCTCTACTTGTGCTCTCAACCGCTGACCGTACCGCTCCGGCCTGCAAGCGCAAAAGCCGAGGCCCCACGCCCGCAGGCGTGGGGCCTCGGCCCGCGGTGCAGGGGTCAGCCCGCGACGGCGACCAGGTCGCAGACGAAGATCAGCGACTCGCCCGGGGCGATGCGGCCGCCACCGGCGCCGCGCTCGCCGTAGGCCAGGTGCGGCGGGATGACCAGCTTGCGGCGGCCACCGACCTTCATGCCCTGGATGCCCTGGTCCCAGCCGGGGATGACCTGACCGCCGCCCAGCTTGAACTCCAGCGGGTTGCCGCGGTTCCAGCTGGCGTCGAACTCCTCGCCGGTGGAGAAGGCCACGCCCACGTAGTGAACGCGCACCGTCTGGCCGGCCTTGGCCTCGGTGCCGTCGCCCTCCCAGACCTCCGTGATCTCCAGGTCAGTGGGCTCCGGGCCCTCGGGGAAATCAATCTCGGGCTTGTCGATGCTCACGAAAGTGCTCCTACGAACGAATCTTGTAGACAACCGTGCAAGTCTGGCAGATCCCGGTCAAAGATCAGACCTTGCCCACGATGTCCACAACGAAGACCAGGGTGTTCTTGTCCAGGCCGCTGCCGGCCTGGCCCTCGTAGCCCAGCTTCGGCGGGATCACCAGCTCCACCCGGTCCCCGACGTGCTTGCCGACCAGGCCCTTGTCCCAGCCCTGGACGACCGAGCCGGTGCCGATCTGGAAGCTCGTCGCCCCCGAGTGGTCCCAGGAGGAGTCGAACTTCTTGCCGTCCTCCCACTTCACCCCGGTGTACTGGGCGATCAGCCCCTCACCCGCCTTGACCTCCGGGCCGGTGCCCTTGATCAGCACCTGCTCCTTGAGCTCCGAAGGCGCCTTGGTGTCCTTGGGAATGGTGATCTCCGCGGCCTTCTGCGAGAGCACCTTCACCTCGGGCATGCCCTCGTCCGGCTTGGCCTGGTCGCCCTTGACCTCGCTCCGCAGGTCGACCTTCTGAGCGCCGACCACGTCGACGACCCAGACCAGGCCGTCCTCCGGCTCCAGGCCCAGCTGCGGGTTGACCTGCTCGCCGATGGTCTCCTTCACCGTGCCCACGACCTCGACCCGGCTGCCGGCCCGCTGGCCGATGACGGCGTCGGCCACCTTCGCGGGCACCTGCTGGCCCGGCTGGCCCGCGGCGAAGACGTCCTGGCGGCGCACGTCCTTGCCGCCCGGCGTCTGCCCCTGGCTCGACCAGGAGCCGCCCAGCGGCTTGTCGTCCTTCATGCTCTGCACCGCGAAGTCGAGCCGGACGAAACTGCCCTTCTCGACCTTGTCGCCCTTGCCCTCCGACAGCGTCTTGACCGTGAGCTCGTCGCCCGGCTTCGACCCCTTCTCCACAGAGATCTCGGGCTTCTGGCCGAAGTCCCCCTTCACCGAGACCTCGGCCTCGGACGAGCCTTTGTCATCACCGCACGCGGCAGCGGAGAACAACAGGACAGGCACGGCCAGCGCCGCGGCCAGGCGACGCGTGTTCATCGTGAGGTTCATCAGTCCAACTCGGGCTAGGGGGTGGCAGAGCAGTGCCCGCCACTTTACGGCTTGATCCTGTGTGATCAACCCTGCCCGACACGGCGGTACGCCGGGCCCCGCGGCCCGGCGCACCCCGCCCGCTCACATCCCGGCGATGAGCTTCTCCACCCGGTCGTCCACCGACCGGAACGGGTCCTTGCACAGCACCGTCCGCTGCGCCTGGTCATTGAGCTTCAGGTGCACCCAGTCGACCGTGAAGTCGCGCCGCTGCTCCTGTGCGCGGCGGATGAAGTCGCCCCGCAGCCGGGCCCGCGTCGTCTGCGGGGGCACGGACTTGCCCTCGAAGATCTTCAGGTCGTTGCACACCCGGGCCGCACGGCCGCGCTTCTCCAGCAGGTAGTACAGCCCGCGGCGGCGGTGGATGTCGTGGTACGCGAGGTCTATCTGCGCGACCCTCGGGTGCGACATGGTGATGTTGTTCTTCGCCCGGTACTGCTCGATGAGCTGGTACTTCATCACCCAGTCGATCTCGGTGGAGATCCGGTCCAGGTCCTCGTCCCGGACGGCCTCCAGAGTGCGGCCCCACAGCTCCAGGACCCGCTCCACCGTGCCGGTGCGGATGCCCCGGCGCTCGCAGAAGTCGACGGCCTTCTCGTAGTACTCCTGCTGGACCTCCAGTGCCGAGGCCTCGCGCCCGCTCGCGAGCCGGACCTTCCGCCGGCCCGTGATGTCGTGGCTGACCTCGCGGATCGCCCGGATCGGATTCTCCAGCGTGAGGTCGCGCATGACCGTGCCCGCCTCGATCATGCGCAGCACCAGATCCGTCGCGCCGACCTTCAGCAGCATCGTCGTCTCGGACATGTTGGAGTCGCCGACGATGACGTGCAGGCGCCGGTAGCGCTCGGCGTCGGCGTGCGGCTCGTCGCGGGTGTTGATGATCGGGCGGGAGCGGGTGGTCGCCGAGCTGACGCCCTCCCAGATGTGCTCCGCGCGCTGGCTGACGCAGTAGACCGCGCCGCGGGGCGTCTGCAGGACCTTCCCCGCCCCGCACAGCAGCTGCCGCGTCACCAGGAAGGGGATGAGGATGTCCGCAAGACGCGAGAACTCCCCGTGCCGCGCGACGAGATAGTTCTCGTGGCAGCCGTAGGAGTTCCCGGCGGAGTCGGTGTTGTTCTTGAAGAGGTAGACGTCGCCCGCGATCCCCTCCTCGTGCAGGCGCCGCTCGGCGTCGACGAGCAGGCCCTCGAGAATGCGCTCCCCCGCCTTGTCGTGGGTGACCAGCTCGACCACGCTGTCGCACTCCGGAGTTGCATATTCGGGGTGCGAACCCACATCCAGGTAGAGACGCGCTCCATTGCGCAGGAAGACATTGCTGCTGCGGCCCCAGGAAACGACACGGCGGAAGAGGTAGCGCGCCACTTCGTCAGGCGACAGCCGGCGCTGTCCCCTGAAGGTGCACGTGACGCCGTACTCGTTCTCCAGCCCGAAAATGCGGCGGTCCATGCCTGAACATTACGCCTGATGCCCTGCGCTGAAACCGGGTTCGACCGCACCGTTCCGATCATTTTCCGACCGGGCCACGATGGGCGACGGGGTCGCGAGCGCCTGCAGCCACCGGCGGGCCGCCACCATGACGAGCAGCGCCGCCGCGCCGCCGCCCACGGCGACCAGGTACCCCGCCCGCGCACCGCCGCTCTGGACCGCCGGGCCGACCACGCCGGAGCCGATGGCGGCGCCCACGCCGAAGGAGGTCACCAGCCAGGAGAAGGCCTCCGTGACGGTGCCGCGCGGCGCGTGCCGGTCCACCACGACGAAGGCACAGGCCAGGCAGGGGGCCAGGAAGATGCCGGCCACACCGGCGAGCACCGTCATCATCACGGTGCCCGGGACCACCAGCAGCGGCAGGTAGCAGACCGCGAGCCCGGCCACGAGGAGCCGCAGGCGCTGCTCCGGCGTGCCCGGCCACTGGCGGTGGCCGTAGACGGTGCCGCCGATGAGGGCGCCCACGCCGATCGCCGAGAGGATGTACCCGGCGGTGGCGTCGTTCCCGGCGTCCTTGCCGTAGGCGATCGCCGCGACGGCGATCGAGCCCAGCGCGGTGCCGATGAAGAAGAACGTGCCGAGGACGACGCGCAGCCCGGGCGAGCGCAGCGCGCCCAGCCAGTGCGCCTCGCGCGGCGCGCTGCGCCACTCCCGCGAGGGCCGCGAGGTGACGACGGCGAGCGCACCCAGGGCGCCGAGGGCATTGATCACGAACAGCGCGGCGGCCGGGGACCACACGGCGACCATGCCGGAGATGATCAGCGGGCCGACGACGTACATCAGCTCCTGGGCGATGGCGTCCAGGGAGTACGCGGCGTGGATCCGCTCCTCGCTCTTGAGGACCGAGGGCCACAGCGCCCGCAGGCCGCCCTCCAGCGGCGGGGTGAAGAATCCGGACACCACCATGGCCGCGTACGCTAGGAAGGCCGGCTCCGGGCCGGTGACGGCGAAGACCGCCATGCCGAGCGCGGCCAGCAGGGCCGACGGAAGCATGACGCGGGGCTGGCCGTGGAGGTCGACGGCCCGGCCCAGCAGGGGCTGGCCGACGGCGTTCGCCACACCGTAGACGGCGGACAGTGCTCCGGCGAACGCGAAGCTGCCGCCCTCGGCGAGGACGAAGAGCGGGATCGCGAGCGCGGCCGTGGCATTCGGCAGGCGGCCCACCAGCGTGCCTGTGAGCAGGCGCGCGGCGTGCCGCGTTCTGAGCATCTCGCCGTAGCCGGCCGCCATCGGTGACTTCCTCTCTTCCCCGAGCCTCGGGTTTTACGTATAACTAGAAGCGTCATACGTATCATGGCCGCAGCCCGCGGGTCCAACCGCCGCAGGCTGGGGCATAGGGGAGGCACCGACAGTGACCAGCGGCGACGAGACAGGGCAGCGCCGCGACGAGCGGTGGCCCACGGCCCGCGGCCCCCGCGCCGGGGCCCGCGCCACCAGCCGTGACGTCGCCCGGGCCGCAGGGGTCTCCCAGGCCACGGTCTCCCTCGTCATGGGCGAGAAGTGGCGGGGCCGGGTCTCCGAGCGCACCGCCGAGTCCGTCCGCTCCGCCGCCCGCAGCCTGGGCTACCGCCCCAACCTCGCCGCCCGCGACCTCCGCCTCGGCCGCACCCGCACGGTCCTGCTCGTCGTCCCGGCGCTGACCAACGAATTCTTCGCCCGGGTCCACACCGGCGTCGTCCGCGTGGCCCGCGAGCACGGCCTCGGCGTCGTCCTCTACCTCTCCCCCGAGGGCACCGGCCCGGCCCGCGACCCGTTCGCCTCCGCCAGCGCCACCCTCGACGGCGTCCTCGCCTCCTCGATGGCGGCCGAGGCGCTCGGCGCCATCCGGGGCGGGGGCCTCCCGCTCGTCATGCTCGACAGCGACCCCGGGCACGAAGGCGCCTCCGCCACCGTCAACCCCGAGATCGCCGACGGCATGCGCCAGGTCGCGGAGCACCTGCTGGGCCTCGGCCACCGGCGGTTCCTGCACCTCGCCTCGGACATCGACACCTGGACGTTCCGGGTCCGCGCCCGGGCGCTGGCCGAGGCCCTGCGCGGGACGGACGGCGCGGCGGTGCGGACCGAGCGGGCGTCCCTGACCGTCGCCGACGGGCTGCGCGCCACCGAGAAGGCCCTCGCCGAGCCGGGCCACCGCCCCACCGCCATCGTCTGCGACGACGACGTCCTCGCCGCGGGCGCGTGCAAGGCCGCCCGCCGGCTGGGCCTGCACGTGCCCGCCGACCTCTCCGTCACCGGCTTCACCGACCTGGCCCTCGCCACGGCCGTCGAGCCCGAGCTCACCACCGTGCAGCTGCCGGCCGAAGCGGTCGGCGAAGCCGGCATGCGCGCCCTCGTGGCCGTCCTCGACGGGCGGCCGCCGGCCCCCGAGGCCCTCCCCGTCCGGCTCGTCACCCGCGGCACCACGGCCTACGCCCGCCCGTAGCCGCGTAGCCCGTAGCGTCCGGGCGGCGAAAGCCGTGCGCCCCGCCGGGATGACCCGGCGGGGCGCACGGTGTTTCAGCAGGCAGAAAAATCAGCTCTCGGACGAGGCCGTGCCGCCCTCCTCGGACGAACCCTCCGGCTCCGCACCGGACTCGGCGGCACCGGAAGCGGCCCCGCCGGTGGACGTGCCCTCCTCCAGCAGACGCGACAGCTGACGGCCCAGCAGCCGCTTGAACTTCCGCTGCTGCGGCCGCGTCCGGTCCAGGACGGCGACCTCCAGCTGCTCGGAGGTGAGCGTACGCTCGCCGCCGTTGTTGTCGCGGGTGAGGGACTCGACCGCGAGCTTCAGCGCCTCCGAGAGGGTCATCCCCTCACGGTGCCGCTGATCGAGGTAGTTGCTGATCTGATCGGCATTGCCACCGACGGCGACCGAACCGTGCTCATCCACGATCGAGCCGTCATGCGGCAGCCGGTAGATCTGATCGTCCTCGGGGCCCGCGCCGACCTCGGCGACGATCAGCTCCACCTCGTAGGGCTTCTCGGCGGCGCTGGAGAAGATCGAGCCCAGCGTCTGTGCGTAGACATTGGCCAGGCCGCGGGCCGTGACGTCGTCCCGGTCGTAGGTGTAACCGCGCAGATCCGCGTAACGCACACCGCCGATCCGCAGGTTCTCGAATTCGTTGTACTTGCCGACCGCCGCGAAAGCGATCCGGTCGTAGATCTCGCTGACCTTGTGCAGGGCCCGGGACGGGTTCTCGGCAACGAAGACAACGCCATCGGTGTACTGGAGCACCACGACACTGCGGCCGCGCGCGATGCCCTTGCGGGCGTACTCGGCGCGGTCGGCCATGGCCTGCTGAGGAGATACGTAGAACGGCGTCGACACCGGTTATCCGTCCCTTTCTGTCAATGAGGGGTACATGCTGACCGGGACCTCAGAGGAGGGCGGCCCGGGGGCCGTCCGGCTCCTGGAGCCGCCGTTCGTGGATCGCCCGGACGATCTCGGAGCACTCCGCCTCGGTGAGCTTTCGGAACCCCTCGTCGGTGATGACGGTGACGATCGGATAGATACGACGTGCAAGATCCGGCCCGCCGGTCGCGGAGTCGTCGTCGGCGGCGTCGTAGAGCGCCTGGACGACGAGCGTGAGGGTCTGACTCTCCGTCAGATCCTCACGGAAGAGCTTCTTCAGCGACCCCCGGGCGAAGACCGAGCCCGAGCCGGTGGCGGCGAAGCCGTGCTCCTCCGAGCGCCCGCCGGTCACGTCGTAGGAGAAGATCCGGCCCTTCTGGCGGTCCACGTCCCAGCCGGCGAAGAGCGGCACCACGGCCAGGCCCTGCATGGCCATGCCGAGGTTGCCGCGGATCATCGTCGACAGCCGGTTCGCCTTGCCCTCCAGCGAGAGCTGAACCCCTTCGACCTTCTCGAAGTGCTCCAGCTCCAGCTGGAAGAGCTTGACCATCTCCACGGCCAGACCGGCCGTGCCGGCGATGCCCACCGCCGAGTACTCGTCGGCCGGGAAGACCTTCTCGATGTCACGCTGGGCGATGATGTTGCCCATCGTGGCCCGCCGGTCACCGGCGAGCACCACGCCGCCGGGGAACGACGCCGCGACGATCGTCGTGCCGTGCGGGATCTCCACCGCGCCCTGCACCGCGGGGAGCGGCCGGTTGCCCGGGAGCAGCTCCGGGGAGTGCGAGGCCAGGAAATCCATGAACGACGAGGAACCGGGGGTCAGGAAGGCAGCCGGCAGATGCCCGGTGCTACGAGTGTTGGCTTCCACACGTTTCCTTCCACGTATGCAGCGGCCCGCCCCATGACGTCCGCTCGATCCTTGAACCGCCCCAGGGCCGCGTCGGAGCTGGGGCACAGTACGCCAGGGACCTTACCGGTCCCATGATCATGATCGACAGGCGCCGGCAGCCGCCTACTCGCCGCCCTTCTGGACGAAGGAGCGCACGAAGTCCTCGGCGTTCTCCTCGAGGACGTCGTCGATCTCGTCCAGCACGGAGTCGACGTCGTCCGACAGCTTCTCCTGCCGCTCCTTGAGGTCCTCCGAGACCTGCGCGTCCTGCGCCTGCTCCTCGACGTCCTCTGTGGTTCGCGTGGCCTTCTGCTGACCGCCGCCGGTGTCCTTGGTCGCCATATCCCTCACCCCGCTCGGTTCGACGTACAAGATCGGACGTACTCAGTCGTACTCAGCCCTGCAAGATCAGACCCTACAAGCAGGGTCCGACATCGGCCCTGTACTTGCTACAACGTCCCGGAACCACGGTGATGATTCCCTGAACGCCGTCCTCTCAGACCTGCTCAGCCCCCCGAGAGCACCCGCACCAGCTCCTCCGCCGTGCGGCAGCGGTCGAGCAGCTCCTTGACGTGGTTGCGCGTGCCGCGCAGCGGCTCCAGGGTGGGCACCCGCTGCAGGGAGTCACGGCCCGGGAGGTCGAAGATCACCGAGTCCCAGGAGGCCGCGGCCACGTCGTCCGCGTACTGCTCCAGGCAGCGGCCGCGGAAGTAGGCCCGGGTGTCCTCGGGCGGGACCGTGCGAGCGCGCTCCACCTCGGTCTCGTCCAGCAGCCGCTTCATCTTGCCGCGGGCCGCGAGCCGGTTGTACAGGCCCTTGTCCGCCCGGACGTCCGCGTACTGCAGGTCCACCAGGTGCAGGCGGGCCGCGTCCCAGCCCAGGCCGTCGCGGCGGCGGTAGCCCTCCAGGAGCTCCCGCTTGGCCACCCAGTCCAGCTCTCCGGCCAGGCTCATCGGATCGTGCTCCAGCCGGTTCAGCACGTCCTCCCAGCGGGCGAGCACGTCCTTCGTCTGCTCGTCGGCGTCCGCCCCGAAACGGTTTTCGACGTACTTGCGGGCCAGCTCGCAGTACTCCATCTGGAGCTGTACGGCGGTGAGCGTGCGGCCGCTGCGGAGCGTGATGAGGTGTTGCAGGGTGGGGTCGTGGCTGACCTGGTGGAGGGTGCGCACGGGCTGGTCGACGGCGAGGTCGGAGACGATGAAGCCGTCCTCGATCATGGACAGGACCAGGGCGGTCGTGCCCAGCTTGAGGTAGGTGGAGATCTCCGAGAGGTTGGCGTCGCCGATGATCACGTGGAGCCGGCGGTACTTCTCGGCGTCGGCGTGCGGCTCGTCACGGGTGTTGATGATCGGCCGCTTGAGCGTGGTCTCCAGGCCCACCTCCACCTCGAAGTAGTCCGCGCGCTGGCTGAGCTGGAAGCCGTGCTCGTGGCCGTCCTGGCCGATGCCGACGCGGCCGGCGCCGGTGACCACCTGCCGGCAGACGAAGAAGGGCGTCAGGTGGCGCACGATGTCCGAGAAGGGGGTCTCCCGCTTCATCAGGTAGTTCTCGTGGGTGCCGTAGGACGCGCCCTTGTTGTCGGTGTTGTTCTTGTAGAGGTGGATCGGCTGGGCTCCGGGCAGCTGGGCGGCGCGCTCGGCGGCCTCGGCCATGATCCGCTCGCCGGCCTTGTCCCACAGGACGGCGTCCCGGGGGTTGGTGATCTCCGGGGAGCTGTACTCGGGATGGGCGTGGTCGACGTAGAGTCGCGCGCCGTTGGTCAGGATGACGTTGGCGAGGCCGATGTCCTCGTCGGTGAGCTGGCTGGAGTCCGCGGCTTCGCGGGCGAGGTCGAAGCCCCGGGCGTCCCGCAGCGGGTTCTCCTCCTCGAAGTCCCAGCGGGCGCGTCGCGCCCGGTGCATCGCCGCGGCGTAGGCGTTGACGATCTGGGACGAGGTGAGCATGGCATTGGCGTTCGGGTGACCGGGGACGGAGATCCCGTACTCCGTCTCAATGCCCATTACTCGCCGTACGGTCATGCGGCCCTCCTTGCCCGGCGGCGCCCCCTGGTGGGGTCGGCGCTCAAGTACCGCTGCGCGTCCGGTCCGTGTCCGGTCCTCGATCCCCCATCGCGCTGTGCGGCGGTATCGAAGAGCCTAGAACGGCTTTGCGGCGGTGGGGAGATCATTACAGTCATTGCTCCGGTTCGTGGCGTACCCGGGCCATGGACGCTCCCCGTGGCGAAATCCTGGCGAGAAACCCGTCGGAAAACGACGCGGGCGGCGGGAAAACACATCCGGCCGCGGTTGTCCCGGGGCGTGCCCCCCGCCGGGGCGGGGGACGCGGGACATCCGCAGCCGGACGATGGTGCTACAGGTACTGGCCGGTATTGGCCACCGTGTCGATGGAGCGGCCGGTGTCGGCGCCCTGCTTCCCGGTGACGAGGGTGCGGATGAAGACGATCCGCTCGCCCTTCTTGCCGGAGATCCGGGCCCAGTCGTCCGGGTTGGTGGTGTTGGGCAGGTCCTCGTTCTCCTTGAACTCGTCGACGCAGGCGGCGAGCAGGTGGGAGACGCGCAGACCCTTCTGGTTGTGGTCGAGGAAGGCCTTGATGGCCATCTTCTTCGCCCGGTCCACGATGTTCTGGATCATGGCGCCGGAGTTGAAGTCCTTGAAATAGAGGACTTCCTTGTCGCCGTTGGCGTAGGTGACCTCGAGGAAGCGGTTCTCCTCGGACTCGGCGTACATCTGCTCGACGACCGACTGGATCATGCCGGCCACGGCGGCCTTGGGGTCGCCCCCGTGCTCGGTGAGGTCGTCCGCGTGGATGGGCAGGGTCCGGGTCAGGTACTTCGAGAAGATGTCCTTGGCGGCCTCCGCGTCCGGACGCTCGATCTTGATCTTCACATCGAGGCGGCCGGGGCGCAGGATCGCCGGGTCGATCATGTCCTCCCGGTTGGAGGCGCCGATCACGATCACGTTCTCCAGGCCCTCGACGCCGTCGATCTCCGAGAGGAGCTGGGGGACGATGGTGTTCTCGACGTCCGAGCTGACCCCGGATCCGCGGGTGCGGAAGAGGGAGTCCATCTCGTCGAAGAACACGATGACCGGGGTGCCCTCGCTCGCCTTCTCCCGGGCGCGCTGGAAGATCAGCCGGATGTGCCGCTCGGTCTCCCCGACGTACTTGTTGAGGAGCTCGGGGCCCTTGATGTTGAGGAAGAAGCTCTTCCCCGCGGGCTTGCCGGTGACCTCGGCGACCTTCTTGGCAAGGGAGTTGGCGACGGCCTTGGCGATGAGCGTCTTGCCGCAGCCGGGCGGGCCGTACAGCAGCACGCCCTTGGGCGGCCGCAGTTCGTGCTCCTTGAAGAGGTCGGGGTAGAGGTAGGGGAGCTCGACCGCGTCGCGGATCAGCTCGATCTGGTTTCCCAGACCGCCGATCTTGGTGTAGTCGATGTCCGGGACCTCTTCGAGGACGAGTTCCTCGACCTCGCTCTTCGGGATGATCTCGTAGACGTAGCCGGATCGGGGTTCGAGGAGCAGGGCGTCCCCGGGGCGGATGGTGGTGTCCAGCAGCGGCTCGGCGAGCCTCACCACCCGCTCCTCGTCGGTGTGCCCGATGACCAGGGCGCGCTCGCCGTCCTCAAGGATCTCCTTGAGGGTGACGATGTCCCCGGCCCGTTCGAACTCCATGGCTTCGACCACGTTGAGCGCTTCGTTGAGCATGACCTCCTGGCCCCGCCGGAGGTCCTCCGCGTCGACGCTGGGGCTGACGTTCACCCGGAGCTTGCGGCCCCCGGTGAAGATGTCGGCCGTGCCGTCGTCGTTGGCCTTGAGGAAGACTCCGAAGCCGGCCGGCGGCTGCGCAAGCCGGTCGACCTCCTCCTTGAGGGCGACGATCTGGTCGCGCGCCTCGCGGAGGGTGTTGGCGAGCCGCTCGTTCTGAGCGGACACTCCGGCCAGGTTGGTCTGGAGCTCGACGATCCGCTCTTCGAGAATCCTCGTGTGACGCGGAGAGTCGGCGAGCTTGCGCCGCAGGACGGCGATCTCCTGCTCGTAATAGGCAACCTGGCTCGCGAGGTCGTCGGACGCTCGTCCCGGCCGGATGCCGCGGTTCATGTCGTCGTCGTGGGCTGCCACGGTCCTCACCTCCTCCAAGGGGAGCTGGACGCTTCCTGACCCTACCTGGGCCGGTGCAGGTTGAAACCCCTAGATCACAAACCCGGTCGGAGTGTGTCCGATCTTCACCCTTGCGCACGTCCCCACAGCAGGGGAATACCCACCCATCAACATCGGAAAGCGGGCGGTTGTATCGTCGAGTCGGTCAACACCCGTCAGGGCTGGCTCCAATTGATTCACGTACGCAGGAAACGGCAGGGCGAGATGACCGTGCAGAACGACGACCGCGCGGAGGCGGCCGGGGTCCCGGCGGCCCCGGGGGCCACGGCGACCGCAGCGGACGGCCCGGGCCCCGCCCCGGAGGCGGACGGCGAGGCCCTGGAGGTCTGGATCGACCAGGACCTGTGCACGGGGGACGGGATCTGCGCCCAGTACGCACCCGAGGTCTTCGAGCTGGACATCGACGGCCTGGCGTATGTGAAGAGCGCCGACGACGAGCTGCTGCAGGAGCCGGGCGCGACGACGCCCGTGCCGCTGCCCCTGCTCACGGATGTCCGCGACTCGGCCAAGGAGTGCCCGGGCGACTGCATCCATGTCCGCCGCATTTCGGACAAGGTGGAGATCTACGGCCCGGACGCCGGGTAACGGATCACACACTCCCTGCTACGGGCATCGGCCGGAGTACGAACTTCCCGTCCTTCCAGTGCCATTCGACGGTCCGGCTCCTGTCCGGACAGCAACGGGGCACATTCGGGCCTGAGTAGCCGAGCAGAGTGGCCGAAACGGTGCCCCGGGTGACGGTGAGAGCGGTGACGGTCATCTTCTCCCGGGGGTCCACGAGCGTGGCCAGGACGCGGGGCCGCCCGCCGGGCTCGCGGGGCGCGGCGAGGACGTAGACGCCGCTGGGCGGAGTGCCGCCGCCGGCGCGGCAGC
>NZ_JBAMDC010000126.1:0-16626 GCF_036961605.1 Streptomyces sp. KLMMK | reverse complement strand
GGAGTCTTCAACAGGGTCGTTGCACAAAAAGATCATCACTGCAGGTCAGGGCCGGAAATTCGTTGCAATGCCCCTCGCGGTTAACGCAACGAGCACCGCCTGCTCGTTGCAATGAAATGGAAGCGAACGCTACGTTGCAGGAAGAACGGCGATCTCCGACGTGGATGCCGGCCGGTCCGGTGACCGCGCGACAGCTCAACGCCCCTGCAGTGCCCTCACGTTGTTGCCGAAGGTCCACCCCTTCGACCCGTCCCAGTTGAGGGACCAGGTCATGAGGCCCTTCAACCCGCCGCCGTAGGTGTTCCACGCCTGCGCCACGAGCCCGGGCGACATGTAGCCGCCACCGGCGCCCGGCTGGGCGGGCAGCCCCGGCACCTGCTTGTCGTAGGGAACACGGATGGTCGTGCCCTGAACCACCAGCCCCTTGTTCAGGCAGTCCGTCTGCGCCGTGAACCCCTTCACCGTCCCCGCGGAGTACGAATCCCCGGAGCAGCCGAACATACTGCCGTTGTAGTACTGCATGTTCAGCCACCACAGCCGGCCGTTGTCGGCGTACTTCTTCACGATCGGCAGGTACGCGCCCCAGATCGAGCCGTACGTGACGCTGCCGCCCGTGACGTAGGCCGTCTCGGGCGCCATCGTGAGGCCGAAGTTCGAGGGCATCCGGGCGAGTACGCCGTCGATGATGCGGATGAGGTTGGCCTGCGAGGCCGACAGGGTGTTGATGTTGCCGCTGCCGGTGAGGCCGGTCTCGATGTCGATGTCGATGCCGTCGAAGTTGTACGTCTTGAGAATCGGCACCACGGTCTCGACGAACCGGTCGGCGACCGTGCTGGAACCGAGGTCGATGCCCGCCGCCGCGCCGCCGATCGACATGAGGATCGTGGCCCCGGCCGCCTTGGCCCGGCACATCTCGGCCGGCGTCGCGACCTTCACGGTCGCGTCCATCCCGTCCTCCCACAGAACGGTACCGTCCGAACGGATGACGGGAAACGCCGCGTTGATCACGTTGTAGCCGTGCTCACCGATGCGCGCGTCGGTGATGGGCACCCAGCCGAACGGCGGGTGGACGCCGTTCGCCGCGCCGTCCCAGTTCTCCCAGTAGCCCTGGAGCACCTTGCCCGGGGGCTTCGACTGCACGGGACAGGTGTCCGCGGTGGTCATACCGTGCATCCGCGCCTGCGACTGCGACTGCAGGGGCGCCGGCCCGGCGAGGACCACCGCCAGGCAGGCCCCTGCGGCTCCCAGCAGACGCACCATCCGACCGATCATGCTCGGCTCCCTCCGGGCCGTGGCTGCCCGCCACCGGTCACTGAAGGTGTCGCACGCTAAAACCGCCCCGTTGAACCGTCAATAGGTCTGGACCAAACCCGGGGCCTGAACACTGCCGGTTGTCACCACCGCCCCGGTTCCTCCTCCGTTTCGCTGCGGCGCCGCGCACAGGAAGTGCGCGGCGCACCTCCGCCTTTTCAGTCCGCCGGATGTGCTCCCGTGCACCGCACGACCGGGGATTGACGAGCCGTGCAGGGTGGACAACATGCTGGTGGCGTCCCTACGCGTCTCTGCGTCCCTGCGGATCGTCCTGGGAGGGGTGGGCATGGATACGGCTGCGTCGATTCCCCTGGCACCGAATGCCGTGCCGCTCCTGGGGCACGTGCTGCCTCTCGTCCGCGATCCACTGGCGTTCCTGTCGTCCCTGCCCGCCCGCGGCGAACTGGTGCGGATCCGCATGGGACCGCGTTCGGTCGTGATGGTATGCGACCCCGTCCTGACCCGGCAGGTCCTCCTGAACGACCACGCGTTCGACAAGGGAGGGCCGATGTACGAGCGGGTCCGCGAAGTGGTCAGCGACGGCCTGATCTCGTGCCCGCACAGCCGGCACCGGCGCCAGCGGCGGCTGTGCCAGCCGTCCTTCCACCCCGAGAGGTTCCCCCACTACTCCGCGGTGTTCGTGGCCGCGGCCGACGGCGTGGCACGCTCCTGGCACGACGGCCAGGTCGTCGACGTGACGACCGAGATGACGAAGCTGGCCACACGGGTCGCGGTGGAGACGATGTTCACAGCCGCCCTGCCGTCCGAGGCCGCGCAGCAGACGGTCGGCGACATCAACACCGTGGTGAACGGCGCGTTCCGGCGGATGGTCAGGCCTGCGCTCCTCAACCGGCTCCCGAGTCCGGGTAACCGGCGCTACCTCCATGCACGCGACCGGCTGCAGCACACGGCCTGCAGCGTGGCCGCCCGCCGCCGCGCCGATTCCACCGACCACCGGGACCTCCTGTCGTCCCTGCAGAGGACCACCGACCCCGACGGCCTCGGCGACGGCGCCCGGGCGCTGACCGATGCCGAACTGGCCGACCAGGTCCTCACGTTCTTCCTCGCCGGAGCGGAGACGACCTCCAACGCGATGGCCTGGGCCCTGTACCTGCTCGCCGGGCACCCGGAGGTGGAGGAACGCCTGCACGCGGAGTCCGACGGGGTCCTGGGCGGCGCCTCACCGGCCTTCGCCGACCTGCCCGCCCTGCAGGAGGCGGGGCACGTCGTCCACGAGGCCCTCCGGCTGTATCCGCCCGCGTGGCTGCTCACTCGCACCGTGGTGGAGGATACCGAGCTCGGCGGAGTCCCCCTCCCGGCCGGGACCCTGATCGCCTTCAGCCCCTACCTCATCCACCGCCGGCCCGACCTGTACGAGGAACCCGACCGCTTCGATCCCGACCGGTGGCGCGGGCCGCAGCCCGACCGCACCGCCTACCTCCCTTTCGGGGCCGGCGCCCGCAAGTGCATCGGCGCCCGCTTCGCCGTGGCCGAGGCCACCTTGGCCCTCACCGCCATCACCACCCGCTGGCGTCTCGTACCGCTCTCCGGCCGTCCCGTACGGCCCTCCGTGAAGGTCACCCTGGGCCCCCGGGGACTGCGGATGCGCGTCATCGCCCGCCGTGCCTGACCAATAGAGGTTGTCCGGAATGATGCAGAAAGGGTGGGACCCGCACGCCCCCACGGAGGTCGGGGCGATCCCGGAAGCGATTCTCGAGCGGGGCGCGGTGGGCCGCGCGCTGCGCGTACTGGAGATGGTCTGCCAGGACTCCAGGCCTCGCGGGCTCAGCGAGATCGCCCGGGGGACCGGCGTGCCGAAGGCCACGACGTACCGGATCCTGACGGCGCTCTGCGCACACGGAATGATCGGCCGCTGGGACGACAAGTACGTGGCGGGCGAGCGGCTGGCCGAGCTGGCTTCGAAACGCGGCACCCCCCGGAACCAGTTCAGCGTCCTGAGAGCCACGGCGATGCCGTTCCTCCTCGACCTGTACAACTCCCTGGGCGGATTCGTGGGCCTGGGAGTCCACGAAGGCCGGCAGGTCCGCTACGTGGAGCGTATCCACGGCCGCCGCCTGCAGCCTCTGCTCTCCCGCACCGGCGAAACCGTGCCGGCGTCCTCGACCGCCATCGGCAAACTGCTGCTCGCCTTCGAACACGATGCGCAGGCAACGACCTGGCCGCCCCACGAGGAACTGGAGGATGAACTCGCGGTCATCCGCCACACCGGCATCGCCGTCGAGCGTCAGGAGTACGCGTCAGGGATGCTGACGGTGGCCGCGCCCATCCTGGGGCCGGACCGCCGCGTCCTGGCCGGTGTGGTCATCGGTGACACCACGGGCCGCACCGTGCTGAAGCGGGCCGTCGGTGAACTCCGCCGCACGGCGTTCGCCCTCACCATCGCCCTGCGCCGGCTGAACACAGACTCCCTGCCCTCGCCGGAGGACTCAGTCGCCGCGCGCCCGCCGCGTGGTGCGCCGGGGTCGCGTGAGATGGGCGGCGGCGATGACGGCTGACTGCACGACCGCGGGCGGTGTGTAGAGGGACTTGCCGAGCCACAGTTCGGCGAAGGCGTCGGGCCCTGCATCGAGATAGGGCACGAGGTAGCGGTGTGCCAGGTATGACGTACGAGCCGGGAGGGGGAGGTGGCCTCCCGGGAGGCCACCTCCGGCGAGTGCGTCCAGCGCCAGGATCGCGTAGGCGGCCTCCTCCGGCTGCCCGCCGCCCGCTCCCCAGGAGCCGTTCGGATGCTGGGTGCCGAGGAGCCACTCGTGGGTCCGGGCGAGGTGGCCCCCGCGCCCCCCGTGGCCCACGTCGCCCACGTCACCTCCGTCGGATCCGTACCGGCCGAGCGCGAAGCAGACGTGGGCAGTCGCGTAGTAGGGCGACATGTGCCACTTGTCCAACCAGGAGCCGTCCGCCCTGCGGCTTTCGAGGAGGAAGCGGATGAGCTTACGGCGCTGTGGACCGTACGTGCCGGGCGCGTGGTTGAAAGCCTCCAGGAGCCGGGCGTTCACACTCACCGACGCGCCCCGCTCGCCCGGGTAGTGGAAGAAGTGATCGTCCGTCTCGTAGCGCAGGAGGAGGCCGAGCCGGGATGCGGCATCCACGCCGAGGTGAGGCAGCAGATTGATGGTCATCGCGGTGGTGTCGGCCTCGGGCGCGGGGAACTCCCTGCTGAAGCCGACCCAGCCGCGACGGTCGAGCTCGCCCGCCAACGCATCGAGGTGATGCGCGGCACCGGGAGGCAACAGGCCGGCGCGCCCGAGGTGGTAGAGGGACCAGCCGGTCTCGAAGGCCTCCACCGGATGCACCTCGGGCGCCCCGCCGTCGCGCGAGCGGTGGGCGAGGTGATCGAGGTAGGCCAGTGCCCGCGCATCACCCGTGCTCCGCCACAGGGCAGCCGTCGCCGCCGGAGAGCAGCCCACCGATCCTCCGGGCGATTGCAGTGCCGGCGCCGCGCCCGCGAGGGCCTCGCCCGGAGCGACCTCCATGCAGAACCGCAGCGAAGGGGAGAGCGAGGGGGAGGACGAGCCCACCGAAGCGGCTGCCATCCTGGCGAGCTTGTCCCGGCGCAGGGCGTGGATGTCCGGCCATGCGTGCGGTGGGAGGTCCACGCCGTGGATACGGAGCCGGCGCGTCAGCTCCGGCACGACGAATTCGAATCCGATCGGCTCGTGCGGCCCGGTCCGCCATTCCCGGGCCAGTGACTTCAGGTGGCCGGTTCCCCTCTTCAGCGCTCCGGCCACCCAGCCGTAATGCCCGGGCGGTGCGGTCTCCGCGTAGTCCACGAGTGCACTCACGGCCGCCAAGGTGGATGTAAGCCGGTCGGCGGGCAGGGCTATCCGGCCTCCCCAGGAACCGTCCGGGTGCTGGCGCTCCTGCAGCCATTGGAGCGCGCGGGGGTAGCGCGGGGATCCGTCGGGGTCACGGACCCGGGCGACGAATGCCGTGTTGTAACTGTCGGAACAGGTCCCCGTGTCCCCGAGCCCGGCCATGAGCCGGCCAACAGCCTCCCGGATACGGCTCGCGGTCGACCGACCGGAGCCGCTCGCCGCACCGGTCGTCGCCCGGGTGGTTGCACGGGGCATTGCATCGGTCGTCGATCCGGACACCGGTCCGGTCATCGATCCGGTCGTCGTACCGGTTGGCACAGGAGAGTTCTCGCCCGGCTGATCGGAGCACATGGCCCCCTCTTTTACGCGGCGCCCTGCCGTCCGCTCAAGAGAGTGGTCCGCTGGGCGAACCGAAAGGTTGCCCGCTTCGGCACGGAACGTCATCCTGCAGGTCCCACCATGGTGCGGTAGATCGACCAACGGCAGTTGACCCCTGTCGACGAGGACGGTATCGCTCATGAAAATGCCCTCCGCCTTCAGGTTTCGCCTCGCGCGCAGCACGGGTGAAACCTCATTGGTGACGGGTAACAGGGCAACTCCCCGGCTTCCTTATCCTGACGGCTGGTACGCCGTGGCATTCCGCGACGAATTGCCTGCCGGCCGGGTGCTGACCCGGCGCCTCACCGGCGAGGACGTCGTGCTGTACCGGACCCGGTCCGGCCTGGTGCGGGCGGTGCGCCCGTTCTGCCCGCACCTGGGGGCCCACCTCGGTCACGGCGGACGGGTGAACGGGGAGGACATCATCTGCCCGTTCCACCATTTCGCCTTCTCGCCCTCCGGCGACTGCGTCCGTACGGGGTGCGGCTCACCACCGCCCAAAGCCCGGCTCACGATGCTGGAGGTGCGTGAGGTCGATGGCATCGTGCTGGTCTGGCACCATTCCCGCGGTCGCCCGGCCGCCTGGGAAGTGCCCTCCTCGAAGCCCTCGGAGTTCTACCCGGCGGGATACGTCACCTACACACTGGTCGACCACCCCCAGGACGTCATGGAGAACTCCGTCGACACCGCGCACGGCCCTCCCATTCACGGAATGGCCATCGGCATCAAAGCCATCCGCTTTTCGGGGACCGCAATGGAAGCCGATTTGGCCACGACTCCGGCCGAGGGCTCTTCCGGCGGATTTCTGGTCTCCCATCAAGTTCACTACAGCCTCCGTCTTCACGGGCTCGGCTGGCTGTTCGTGGACGCCCGCATTCCCCGGCTGCGCACACACGTACATTTCTGGGTCCTGCCGGTGCCGATCGACCCGCTGCGCGTGGAGATCAGGCTCGCGGTGAGCGTTGAGAAATGCATGGGGTTCACTTCACCGGGCCGCCCGACCCGGCTGATCGGCAAAGTGCTCGCCCCGCTGATCGGTCTCGATATGGCGAAGGACTTCCCCATGTGGCAGCACAAGACGTACGTGGCCCACCCCAAACTGACCAAGGGCGACGGCCCCATCATGGAATACCGCCGCTGGGCGGGCCAGTTCTACAGCGAGCCGAGCCCCTGATCGATCGCCGGAACGGAGGCACGGAGATGCGACGACGGAATCTGTTCTTCTGCCCGCTTCCTCTGCGGATCAGCGCCGATGCCGAGCGCGCCCGCGCCCATACCTGGAATTGGTGCCAGGAGACGGGCATGGCGGCGTCTCCGGAAGCGGCAGCCCTCTGGGACGCCTACCGGCTGGACCTCTGGGGCTCGTGCGTCTGGTGGTACTGCAACGGGGACCTGCTGAACCTCGTCACCGACTGGGGAACGTGGGGCGTCATGCTCGACGACGTCCTCGAAGTCCACGATCCCGAGCTCATCCGCGACACCGTGGACGAAATGAAGCGGATCCTCGGCACCAACGACCCCGACGCGCTGAGCCCGGGCGCCGGGCCGTTCACCGTTGCCCTCTCCGACCTGTGGCGGCGCACCCAGGCCCACGGCATGTCAGTGCGCTGGCAGCGCCGCACCGCAAACCGGTTCAGCCGCTTCCTGGATTCCTACCTCCGCGACGCGGTCTACCGCCGCGACGGCGTCTGGCCCACGGTGGAGCACTACCTGGACGACCGGATCTGGTCGACCGCCGCCCTGGCCAACATGTGCTTCAACGACCTCGAGCACCGCTGCGAGCTCAGCGACGACATCGTCATGCACCCCGTCCTCCACGCCATGCAGCGCGCCACGGGCGACCACATCGCCCTCGTCAACGACATCACCGGCGTGCACCGCGAGGCCTCGTGGAACGACCACATCAACGTCGTTCCCCTCATCCAGCGCCAGTACCAGTGCACCCAGGAAGAGGCCATCGCCCGGGCCGTCATGATGGCCGACCAGCGCATGCACTCCTTCCTCGCCCTCGAACGCGCGCTGCCCGACCTCTGCGCCCACCTCGACGTCACCCCCCGGGAACGCGAGTGCATCGGTCACCTGACCCGCGGGCTGCGCTCCTGGCTGAGCGGCAACATCGAGTACCACCTCATCTCGCCGCGCTACGAGGAACGTCCCCGGCCTGCCAGCCGGCACACCGCCGCCTGGATGGCCGATGCGTACCGCGTCCCCGCTCCTCTGCCCACCCCCGTCCCCGTCCCCTCCCGTATCCCTCAGGGGCTCACCGCCAGCACCACATAAGCCGCCAGGAGTGAGAGGTGTACGCCGCCCTGGAGCGGGGTGGCGCGGCCCGGGATCACCGTCAGGGTGCCGACGGCGACGGTGAGGGCGAGCAGCACCATGTGCGTCGCGCCGAGGCCGAGGAGGAGGGGGCCGTCCAGCCAGATCGAGGCCACCGCGACGGCGGGGATGGTGAGGCCGATGCTGGCCATGGCCGAGCCGAGGCCGAGGTTGAGGCTGGTCTGGACGCGGTCGCGGCGCGCGGCGCGCAGGGCGGCGATGGTCTCGGGGAGCAGCACCAGCAGGGCGATGACGACGCCGACGACGGAGGCGGGGAGGCCGGCGGCGGCCACGCCGGACTCGATGGCCGGGGAGACGCCCTTGGCGAGGCCGACGACCGAGACCAGGGCGACGGCGAGCAGGCCGAGGCTGGTCAGGGCGGTCCGGGCCGTGGGCGGGTCGGCGTGGTCGTCGGAGTCGATGACCTCGCCCTGGGCGGTCACCGGGAGGAAGTAGTCGCGGTGCCGTACGGTCTGGGTCGCCACGAACAGGCCGTAGAGGAGGAGCGAGGCGACGGCGGCGAAGACGAGCTGGGCCGGGGAGAACTGCGGGCCGGGGGTGCTGGTGGTGAAGGTCGGCAGGGCCAGACTCAGGCCGGCGAGCGTCGCCACGGTGGCGAAGGCGGCGCCGGTGCCTTCCGCGTTGAAGACGGCGACGCGGCGCCGGAGTGCGCCCACGAGGAGGGAGAGCCCGACGATGCCGTTGCAGGTGATCATGACGGCGGCGAAGACGGTGTCGCGGGCCAGGGAGGCGCTCTTGTCTCCGCCGTCGGCCATGAGCGTGACGATGAGGGCCACTTCGATGACGGTCACCGCGACGGCGAGGACGAGCGATCCGAAGGGTTCGCCGACCCGGTGCGCAATCACCTCCGCGTGGTGCACGGCGGAGAGCACGGCGCCGGCCAGGCAGCAGCTCACCAGGGCCACCGTTCCGGCGGACAGTGACCGCCCCCAGGTCAGGGCCAGGACGACGGCGGCGAGCGCCGGCACGAGGGCGGGCCAGCGCACGGCAAGGAAGTGGAGCCGAGAGTTCATACGGAAAGCTTCGCAGATTGGCGGTGATGTCCCATTTACTGGAGACTTCACGCCCGTCGCCCCGGGCGGCCGTCCTCGCCCTTGCCCAGTCCGCGGCTGGTAGGACTGGGCAAGGGCAGCGTGCCGCTGTCATGAAGGATCTTGGCCATCTGATGATCCGAGAAACGCCCGTCACCCGGACGGGTGCACAAACTCCCTCCATCGGGGAGCGCACAACGAGATGGAGGCCACCCGACCCGGGTGGCCTCCATCTCGTTCACTGTGGAGCTAAGGAGAATTGAACTCCTGACCTCCTGCATGCCATGCAGGCGCTCTACCAACTGAGCTATAGCCCCTTGTTCAGCTGTTCCGCTTTCCGCCCGGTTTCCCCGGCGACATCGGCAATATTACACGACGGCGCCCGGCCCGTTGACTCCGGTTTTCGCCCCGTGCCAGATTCTGCGCAACATCACGCGAGCCAGAAGCCGGGCCGGAACCGAGCCGGGAGTGTGACACCCATGTCGTCGTCCGAGCAGCCGTCGCCCCGACCCCCGTCCCGATCCCCCCTCGCCCTGGAACGCCGGACGATCGAGGTGATCCCGGACGCCGAGCGGCACGGCGCCCCGCACGGCCAGTTCACCCTCTGGTTCGGCGCGAGCATGCAGATCACCGCTGTCGTCGACGGCGCCTTGGCGGTCGTCTTCGGCGCCGACGCGCTGTGGGCGATCCCGGCGCTGCTCGTGGGCAACGTCCTCGGCGGGGTGGTGATGGCTCTGCACTCCGCCCAGGGGCCGCGGCTCGGGGTTCCCCAGATGATTTCGAGCCGCGCACAGTTCGGCGTCTTCGGCGCGGTGGTGCCGCTCGTGATGGTGATCCTCATGTACCTGGGCTTCGCGGCGACGGGCTCCGTACTGGCCGGACAGGCCGTCCGCAGGATCCTGCACCTGCCCGGCACGACCCCCGGGATCCTCGTCTTCGGCGTGCTGACCGCCGTCGTCGCCCTGGCCGGATACCGCCTCATTCACCTCGCGGGCCGGGTGGCGACCGTCGTCGGCAGCATCGGTCTCGGCTACCTCCTCGTCGCCGTGTTCGCCCGGTACGACGTCGGCGCGCACGTCGGCCGGCAGTCCTTCGAAGCCGCGACCTTTCTGCTCGCCGTCTCGCTCGGCGCCGGCTGGCAGCTCACCTTCGGCCCCTACGTGGCCGACTACTCGCGCTACCTGCCCCGTAGCACCAGCGCCCGGGCGGCCTTCTGGTCGACCTTCTCCGGCAGCGTCCTCGGGGCGCAGTGGGCCATGAGCCTGGGAGCCCTGATCGCCGCCGTGGCCGGTGAGTCCTTCCTGTCCGACCAGGTCGGATTCGTCGGCGAGCTGGCGGGGCCGGCGGCCGTCGGCTTCCTGATCTACCTGGTGGTGCTGGTGGGCAAGCTCACCGTCAACTGCCTCAACGCATACGGCGGTTTCATGTCGATCCTGACGACGGTGACCGCGTTCGACGGCCGGTCGAGGATCACGCCGGCCGCCCGCGCGCTGTACATCACCGCGTTCACGGCGGCGGCCACCGCCGTCGCGGTCGCGGCGAGCGCGGACTTCCTCGACAACTTCAAGAACTTCGTCCTGCTGCTGCTCATGGTGTTCACGCCCTGGAGCGCCATCAACCTGACCGACTACTACCTGGTGTCGCGCGAGCGCGTCGACATTCCCGCGCTGTACGACCCGGACGGCCGCTACGGGCGGTGGAACGTCCCCGCGCTGAGCAGCTACGCCCTCGGCGTGCTCGCCCAGATCCCCTTCCTGGCCCAGAAGCTCTACACCGGCCCGCTGACGAGCCGGCTCGGCGGTGCGGACGTCTCCTGGATCGTCGGCCTGGTCTTCACCGCGGCCGTCTACGTGCCCTGGGCCCGGCGCACCGCCGACCCGCCCGCCGAGACCGTCCACCCGGCGGACGAGACGGCGGACGAGCTGGAAGGCGGCAGCATCAGCAAGGGCAACGGCAACCGCCGCAACCCGGCCACCACGGAGAACTGAGCCTTTCGCACACGCGCCCCGAGCGCCGCCGCGGCCGGACGACACCACCGATGCGCCAGCCGTGCAGGAAGGTCACCGAGAAACGAGCAGCGCGAGCAGGAGCTGAGCCAGGCCCGCTGGGTGGCGGAGGTGGCCCGGCGCGTACTGCTGCGGCCGGTCCCGCCGCGGCTGGTGGCACACCTGCAGAACGCCACGTACTGGGACATGGCGGAGCCCGTCGACGACAGGACGACCGGAGAGGGCTTCATCACCGCCGCCGTCCTGGACGTCCCGGACGACCGGCCGGTGCTCCGGCTGATCAACTGCGGGCACCCTCCCCCGCTCGTACTGAGCGACGGCGAGGTCACCACCCTGGCCGTGTCGCCGCCTGGCAGGAAACCGACCCGGACCGCCTCGTCCAGCTCCTCCACCGCGACCTGCTCGCGTACGCGGGAGGCACGATGACCGACGACATCGCCGTCATGGCCCTCGCACGCCTCCCGCGCGAGGGGCCGCGGGACTCCGGGTGACACCCCGCCCCCGGCGAGCCCGGCGGCCGGCACGTCACCGGACGGCCGGGGCCCTACGACCTGTTCACCGAAGTCCCTGAACTCCCTGGCCGGGGCGGGATACACGTCACCCTGGCGTGATCCCGGGCAGGCCGGGGCACCGCTCAGGAGACGGTCCTGCGGCGCCGGTGGTACGCGTACGTGACGGCCAGCACCAACGGCCCCCACAGGACGAACAGGCCACTGACCACCTCCGCCAGCACCTTCCACCACACGCTCGTGTACGGGACGGGGGCGAAGCCTGCGACCTGAAAGACGCACAGTGCCCAGTCGACGAGCAGCCAGGTGAGGAAGAGGCCGCCCAGGCCGGCGGGGACGACGACTGCCAAGGGCGGGATGCGCCGGCCGCCGATCCTCGGGACCCATCGGGGCACGACCTCGCCCCAGGGCCGGACCAGGCCGCGGCACAGCAAGGCCGCGGACTCGGTCAGGAGGCTGAGCGTGCCGACGTACGCCACGCTGGCCCAGCGCGCCAGCGACGTGGGCTCGACGTCCATGCCCATCAGGTAGTCGAACCCGATGGGCAGGCGCCACAGACACACCGGGAGGGCGAGCAGAGGGAGCAGGCGGACGGCCCGCTCCGCCCACAGCGGCACGGGCCGCTCGGTTCCCGTGTCCACCGTCCTTGCATGTGCTCTGTTCTTTTCGGGTGTTGTGCTCGCGCTCGTTGCCATGCGATCACTCTTGCGGCTGCTGGCCGCGTAAGGATCATGCGCGAGTACGGTCCGCCTCCGCCGTGCGGTGGAGTGCGGCGAACGCGCCACAGGTCAGCGCTGCCAGTACGGCTCCCGCAGCGAGGAGTACGGGCATGCTCCACCAGCGGGAGAGCAGGGTGAGGGCGTACGGGACGAGCATGCCGAGGTAGGCCGCCGTCCAGAACAGCGAGGTCACCATGGCCAGCCGCGCCGGTGGTGCGGCCGCGGCCGCCTCGGTGAGGCCGAAGGACAGCGCGAAACCGTAACCGGCCCCTAGGACGGCCGCCGCGACGAGGGCGAGCGCCGGCTGTGCTGCCGCCGCCGCGGGGACGGCGAGGGCGAGCCCTATGGTGATCGCGCCGAGCCCGGCCGACGCGGTGGCGAAGCGGTTCCGGACGGCCAGGCGGCGGGCCAGGGGCTGGACGAGCAGGCCGCAGCCGGGGACGACGGCGGTCGCGATGCCTGCGTAGACGGTGCGCCAGCCGGTCAGTCCCCCGTCGACCAGCCCGGGCAGGGTGGCGAAGCCGATGGCCGGGGCGGCGAAGACCCATGGGGCCAGGGGCAGTACGGCGCGGCGGAAGCGGGACCAGTCGACAGCGGTGGCAACGACGGCGGCTGCGGCTGCGGCTGCGGCTGCGCTGACAGAGGCATCAACGGCAGCCCGGTCACCGCCCGCAGCAGGACGCTCGGCACTCGCAACCCGCGCAGTCGGCCGGCGGGTCTCCGGTGCACGGTATGCGAGCACCCAGGCGGCTGCCGCCAGGACGACATGGGGAACGTAGGCCGTCGCCATCGGATACGGCAGCCATTGGGCGATCAACGCGGCCGCCAGGCCGCCCGAGGCGAACCCTGCCGAGACGAACAGGCCCGGGCGGCGGGCCGCCGCCCCGGGTGCCCCTTGCGGAACGTAGGGCGGGCAGGAGAGCTCCTTGACCCAGGCGCTTCCGGCGGCCAGCAGGGCACCGGCGCTGACGCCGGTCAGGAAGCGGCCGGGCAGCAGCCACGCCGTGGCGGCCGAGCCGGCCATCAAGAGGCAGGTGGAGAGCAGGTTGACGGCGAGCGCGGTCAGCGCCACCGGGCGGCGGCCGCGCCGGTCGGCCAGCGGTCCGCCGATCAGCAGGCCCGGGACCAGGCCGACGACGTACAGCGCGAACAGGCCGGTGACCGCGGACTGGGACAGGCCGAGCTCGGAGCGGTAGGCACCCAGCAGAGCGGAGAACTGGTTGGCGCTCCAGCCGGAGGCCGTCATCATCCAGCCCGTCCGCATCCAACCCGTCCCCATCCAACCGGACTGCGTACGGCCGGTACGCATCCCACTGGGGTCGCCGGGGGCTCCGGCGGCATGAGGGGTGCTACGGACGTCAGGGCCGTCAAAGCTGCCAGAGGCGCCAGCAGTGTCAGAGGTGCGACAAGCACCAGGGTCGGTGTGCTCGACAGGAATACTCACGTCCGCCAGTCCTACGGGCCTCCGCCCCACCCCCGCCGCCCGCATTCACGATTTGTGAATGCACATGCGAACCGGGCGGCCGGGGTGTCTATCGTGGCCGTCATGGATCTCCGTCTGCTGGCGTCCTTCCTGGCGGTGGTCGAGGAAGGACACTTCGCGCGGGCAGCCGCACGGCTCTTCCTCTCCCCGCCCGCCGTCACCCAGCACGTCCGGCGGCTGGAGAGCGACCTCGGCACCCGCCTGCTCCACCGCAACCCCGTCTCCCCCACGCCCGCCGGCGAGCGACTGGCCGGTCACGCCCGTACGCTGCTCGCCGCCGCGAACGCCGCGCTCGACGACGTGGCCGAGGCCGCCCGGGCCACACCCGCCACCGAACGACCGCTCCGCGTAGGCATCATGGGCCACGGCTCGGCGGAGCTGACTCCCGCGTCGGTCAACGCCTTCCGGCGGGCCCGCCCCCACGTCCCCGTCGAGCTGCGGCAGCTCGACTTCACCGAGCACGTCTCGGCGCTCGTCGAGGACCGCGTGGACGTCGCCTTCGTCCGCCCCACCCCGGCGGACGAACGGATCACCGCGGACGCCATGACGACCGAGCAGCGCATCGTGGCGGTACCGGAGTCGTCACCGCTGGCGGACGCCCGCGACACCGGCGCCCTGCTCGCGGACATCGCCGACCTGCCGTTCTTCACGGTCCCCGGGCACACGCCCCGCACCTTCACCGACTACCTCTACTTCGACTGCGCGGCCCGGCGCCGCAGCCCGCACGTGGCGCTGACGCCTCAGGAAGTCCTCACCGGCGTGGTCACCGGGCGCGCGGCCGGCTCCGGCCTGAAGTCGTTCGCCCGCTATTACGCGTGGCCGGGCGCGGTCTTCGTCCCGGTGCTCGATGCTCCTCACGAGAGCAGCTACCTGGCCGTCCGCGCCCGGGACCGCAACCCCGAGGTGCAGATCTTCCGCGCGCTGGCCCTGGCGCTGGCACGGGAAATGGGGCCACGGATCAGCGCGTGAGGACTACGTCGGCGTGTGCCGCGTATCCCGGTGCCGTGTATCCCGTGCCGTGTGCCCCCGTGCCCCGTGTCGCGTGCCCGGCCACGGACGCAGCCACGGCCACAGACCCTGGTTGCGGCGGGGTAGGAGGGATCACAGACTGGGAGTGAGGCACGTGGAGCCACCGCGGTCCGACTCCGCGTCACCCCTGTGAGCCGTGAGCGCGAGGAAGCGTAACTGGACGCGACCGAACGCGACTGAACGTGACTGGTCGTGACTGGGCGCGAAGGGGCGAATACGGTGGAAAACCGACTGCAGATCCTCCTGTCCGAGGAGGGGGCGGAAGCCGAGCACGTCGAGAAGCTGACCGGCTACCTCCGCCGGGAGCTGCTCCAGCTCGACGTGGACGACGTGACGTCCCTCCCGGCCGACGCAGAGGTGCCGCCGGGCGCCCGGGCCGTGGACGTCGCCCAGGTGGGAGCGCTGCTGGTCACCTTGGGAACGTCCGCCACGGCGCTGCGCGAGGTCGTCGGCGTCGTGAGGGAGTGGTGGGGCCGTTGCCGGGATTCCCGGCCGGCGATGCGGCTGACGCTCGACGACGACGTCCTGGAGCTCTCCGAGGCGACACCCGAGCAGGTCACCGAGGCCTTCGACCTCTTCGTCCGGCGCCACTCCCCCGGTGCGGTGCCGCCCGGAGGAGCGTCGCCCGGCGCGGCGCCGGCCGGTAAGGCGCACCCGGCCAGCGAGGCACCGTTCGGCGAGGTGCCGCCATGACGGACATGGCGGAGTCCCGGTACGCGCTGATCATCGCCAACGACGTCTACCAGGACCAAGGGCTCGGACAGCTGATGTCGCCGGCGCAGGACGCCGAGGCGCTGGCGGGCGTCCTGGGCGATCCGCGGATCGGCGGATTCGACGTCCAGATCGTGCGGAACGAGCCCTCGCACGCCATCAGCATGCGGCTCGACGACTTCTTCGCCGACCGGCGGCCGGGCGACACCCTCGTGGTCCACTTCTCCTGCCACGGCCTCAAGAGCGAGTCCGGCGAACTGTACTTCGCGGCCAGCAACACACTGCCCCGGCGCCTGGCCTCCACCGCCGTGCCGGCCGACTTCGTACGCCGTTGCATGTCCTGCACCCGCGCCCGCAGTATCGCCCTCTTCCTGGACTGCTGCTACGGCGGCGCCTTCCCCCAGGGCGCGGTCGCCCGCGCCGCCGGCGACGTCAACGTCCTGGAGTCCTTCGCGGGCGAGAAGCTCGCCGGCGGCCGCGGCTGGGCCGTCATCACCGCCTCCAACTCCATGGAGTACGCCTTCGAGGGCTCCGAGCTCACGCGGACGGCGGCCGTCCCACGGCCCTCGGTGTTCACCAGCGCGCTCGTCTCCGGCCTCGCCACCGGCGAGGCCGACCTGGACGAGGACGGCCGGATCTCCCTCGACGAGCTGTACGAGTACGTCTTCGACCGCGTACGGCAGGAGAACCCCCATCAGACCCCCAGCCGCAGCGTCGACATGCAGGGAGACCTGTACCTGGCGCGCAGCCACCGGCGCCGGATCGCCCCTTCCCCCGTGCCGGACGACGTGCACGCCGCGATGCGCAGCCCCGACATCTACACCCGCCGCGGAGCCATCGCCGAGCTGCGGGCCCGCATGGAGAACGCCGACCTGTCCGTCGCCGTCGGAGCCCGCGAGGCCCTGGCGGAGATGGCGCGCAAGGACATCCGGGCCGTGGCCGACGAGGCCGGCCGCGCCCTGAACGAGGTGACCGTCAACCCGTACCCGGCCCGGCTGGACTTCGGCCCGGTGCCGCAGGGCGCGCCGCCGCCGCACCAGCAGGTGCGGCTCCTCGGCCCGCCGCTGGCCCGCAGTTGCGCCGCACACCCCGAGGCGGACTGGCTCCGGGCCGCGGCGACCCCCGACGGGCTCGACGTCAGCGTCGACACCTCCGCGGGGCCGGGACGTCTCAGCGGCGACATCGTGCTGAAGGGGGCGGTCGGGGAAGGGCTGGTCCACGTGGAGGCGGAGGTGCTGCCGGCGCCGGCGGCCGGGGGGCGGGCTCCGGTGTC
>NZ_JBAMDC010000125.1:0-16711 GCF_036961605.1 Streptomyces sp. KLMMK | reverse complement strand
CGGGCCGCCCAGCGCTGTTCGACCTTGCCGAAGCGCCAGTAGCCGAGGGCCGCCGCCCACACCACCACGAACAGGCCGACGATGACGAAGCCCACGTTGTCGAGGTTCAGGCCCGCGATCCAGCCGGTCACCGCGTCGTCCAGCCCCAGCTTCTCGTGCAGGACGCCGACCAGTTCGATGGTGCCGATGAGGAAGGCCACGGCGATGGACAGGCCGGTGATCGTGAGGTTGTAGTAGACCTTGCGGACCGGGTTGGAGAACGCCCACTGGTAGGCGAAGTTCATGAACGTGCCGTCGAGCGTGTCGAACAGGCTCATGCCCGCGGCGAACAGCAGCGGCAGGCAGACGATCGCGTACCAGGGCAGGCCTGCTGCGGCACCGCTGCCCGCCATCACCATCAGCGTGACCTCGGTGGCGGTGTCGAAGCCGAGCCCGAAGAGGAAGCCCAGCGGGTACATCTGCCCCGGGCGGGTGATGGAGCGGGTGAAGCGGCCGAGGATGCGGTTCATGAAGCCGCGCGAGTCCAGGTGCTGCTCCAGCTCGGCCTCGTCGTAGCGGCCCTCGCGCATGGCGCGGAAGATGCGCAGGATGCCGGCGAGGGCGACGAGGTTGAGCGCGGCGATGAGGTAGAGGAAGCCGCCGGAGACCGTCGTGCCGACGACGCCCAGGGTCTGGTGGGCCGTGGACTCCTCGTCCATCAGCCGCCCGGCGAGCTGGGTGCCGCCGGCCACCAGGGCGGCCATCGCGACGACGACGCTGGAGTGGCCGAGCGCGAACCAGAAGCCGACGGAGACCGGGCGCTTGCCGTCCGCCATGAGCTTGCGGGTGGTGTTGTCGATGGCGGCGATGTGGTCGGCGTCGAAGGCGTGCCGCATGCCGAGGGTGTAGGCGGTGATACCGAGCCCGATCCCGTAGACCTTCGAGCCGACGGTGTAGTGGTTGGGGACGACGAGCAGGTAGAGCACGCCGAACGCGACGACGTGCAGGGCGGCTATGACGGCCAGCAGACCGGCGGTCCGCACGGTGTCCTCGCGGCGCCAGCGGAAGGCGGGCGCGGGACCGGGGCCGGGGGAACCGGGGGAACCGGGGGAACCGGGGGAACCGGGGGAACCGGGGGAACCGGGGGAACCGGGGGAATCAGCGGGAAGGGACATCTTGGGTTGAACGCTCCAGCACCTCGTGGACCATTTGCGAGATGCCGTGGCCGGTCTCCTGGCTTACGGGTCCGTTCGCGCCCGCCCCCGCCTTCCCGGCAGCCGGCTGCGGCCAGTGGCTCCGCGCGCCGTGGGGAGCGCGCGGAACGGGACGGTCACTCCCCGATCACAGTGGCGAGGGCCGCTCCGGACTGGGGCCACGAGGGCCCGTCACCGGTCTTCCCGAACACCACGGCCGGGCCACCTTAGCGGTTGTGCACACGTTCTGCAGTTGCAAAGATCTCGCAATCGACGGCGGCGGGCCGCAGCCGGGCGGGGACGCGGGCGGAGCCCTTCCCCCGGACGGCCCAGCCCCTGCGTCGGCATCTCCCGTCCCTCCCGCCCCTTCTGTCGCTGCCGTTGCGGAGGGAACCTCCCCGGTCAGGCGGCCCGCGGCACCGGCGTGTCGGAACGGTGGACGGTTGCGACACGCCGGTGCTACCAGTGCATTGGACGGATAATCAGGTCAGCCGGACCCCGTCCGGCGCGAGAAAGGGCCGACCGCCATGGCAGAGACGGAACCATCGCCGGACGAGCGGGTCGACTTCGTGCGCCGCATCGGACTGTTCCAGGCCACCGCCATCAACATGAGCCAGATGTGCGGCATCGGCCCCTTCGTCACCATCCCCCTCATGGTCGCGGCCTTCGGCGGCCCGCAGGCCGTCATCGGCTTCGTCGCGGGCGCGGTGCTGGCCCTGGCCGACGGGCTGATCTGGGCCGAGCTCGGCGCCTCGCTCCCCGGCGCGGGCGGCAGCTATGTCTATCTGCGCCAGGCCTTCCAGTACCGCACCGGGAAGCTGATGCCGTTCCTGTTCGTGTGGACGGCGATGCTCTTCATCCCGCTGGGCATGTCCACCGGGGTCATCGGCTTCGTGCAGTACCTGGGCTACCTGTGGCCGGACATGGGGCAGACACAGGGCGACCTGACCGGACTGGCCGTCATCGCGCTGATCGTGCTGGTGCTGTGGCGGCGCGTCGAGAACATCGCGCGGATCACGGTCGTGCTGTGGTGCGTGATGATCGCCTCCGTCGTGCTGGTGATCCTCGCCGCCTTCACCCACTTCAGCCCCGAGCGGGCCTTCACCTACCCCGCAGGCGCCTTCGAGCTGACGACCAACCACTTCTGGATCGGCTTCGCGGCGGGCCTGACCATCGGCATCTACGACTACCTCGGCTACAACACGGCCGCGTACATGGGCGCCGAGATCAAGAACCCCGGGCGCACCCTGCCGCGCGCCATCGTCTTCTCCATCCTCGGCATCATGGCCATCTACCTGCTCCTGCAGATCGGCACACTCGGCGTCATCGACTGGAAGCAGATGCTCGACCCCGCCTCGACGGCGTCCTCGTCCGTCGCCTCGGCGGTCCTGGAGGAGGCCTGGGGCAAGGGGCCCGCCCGGGTCGTCACCGTACTCATCCTCGTCACGGCCGTCGCCTCGGTCCTCGCCGGGCTGCTCGGCGGCTCCCGGGTGCCCTACGACGCCGCCCGGGAGAAGGTCTTCTTCCGCCCCTTCGGACGCCTGCACCCCAGACACCGCTTCCCGGCGCTGGGCCTGGCCGCCATGGGAGTCATCACGGGAGCAGGGTTCCTGATCGGCCGTCATACGGACCTGGCCACGCTGATCCAGCTGCTGACCTCCGTGATGGTGATCGTGCAGGCCCTCGCCCAGGTCCTCGCCGTGACCGTGCTGCGCCGCCGCCAGCCGGACCTGCCGCGCCCGTACCGCATGTGGCTCTACCCGCTGCCGAGCCTGGTGGCGCTGGTGGGCTGGCTCGTCATCTACGGCTACGCGGACCGCAATTCGCCCGGCCGGCACCCCATCGAATGGTCCCTGGCCTGGGTCGGGGCCGGCTGCGTGGCCTTCGTGCTCTGGGCGCGCTACGAGAAGGTGTGGCCGTTCGGGCCGCGGGAGATCAGCGAGGAGTACCTGCACGGCGCCGACCCGGACACCGGCCCCGTGACAGCCCCCGGAACCGCCCCCGGCGTCGCCGCGGGCGCGGTCCCCGACGCCAGGCCGGGCGAGGCGCCGGACGCCGACCCGGACACCGGGGTGCCCGCCGAGCGGTGATACTTGCACCCATGCCTGTTTCTGCCTCCCCTCACTCACCTCCCGCCCCGCACGCCTCCGCCGCCCGCCGCAGGCTGTACTGGCACCGCCTCTTCTTCGGGCTGTGGTACCGCCCGGTCGAGATCCTGGACGAGGCGCGGGACCGGAGCGTGTGGGGGGCGGCGGCGTTCCTGTGCCTGCTCTGCGGAGCGCTGGGGACGCTGGGCAAGGACTCGTTCTGGGAGGGCTGGCGCGTGGGCCCGGCCCTGGCCCTGGAGGCCATGGCGATAGCCGACGTCGTGCTCGTGCTGGCCAGCCTGCTGCTGGGCATCGCCACCCAGGCCATCGCCCGCCGGCTCGGCGGCAACGGCAAGTTCGGCCCCACGGTCACGCTGTTCGTGGTGGTGTTCTGGGCGACGGACCTGCCGCGCCTGGCCCTGGACGCGTGCCTGCCCGGGGACTCCTTCCCCGTACGGGCGGCCGCCTGGATCACCTCGGCCTTCGGCTACGCCTTCGCCACCCTGCTGATCCGCGGTCAGCACCACCTGCCCACGCACAAGGCCGTGGCGGCGGTGAGCATACAGATGCTCGCGGCGGTCGCCCTGCTGAAGTTCCCTGCCACCGCCGCCTGATCCACCGCGAGCCGGTCCGGCTGCCGCGAATGCCACGGTCGCCGCGAAGGCCACAACAGCTGCGGCTGCTGTGGTTGCCGCGGCCGGCGCGCCGGGAGAACCGGCCTGAGGGTTCGAAGGCCCGCCCGGTGCGACGGGGGATGCACACCGGGCGGGCTCGAGGACAGTTCTACCTCATCAAGGATGGGTTATGCATCAAAAACCTGTTCGGCTTTGCTGACTACCAGCGAACAGGGAGCGAAATCAGGCCACTCGCACGGATCGAGGGCCGCCGGGCGACATCCTCCCGCGCCCCGTCGAGCGCGAGCCCGGGGAACCGCTCCAGCAGCACTGCCAGCGCGATTTCCGTCTCCATCCTGGCCAGCGGGGCGCCGAGGCAGTGGTGGATGCCGTGACCCAGCGCGAGATGACCGGAACGATCACGGTTCAGATCCAGCCGATCCGGCTCGGAAAAGTGATGAGGGTCACGATTGGCCGACGCCAGGGACAGCAGGACGGTCTCCCCGGCCGGCACGGTCACCCCACCGATGTCCACGTTCTCCAGCGGAAACCTGCGGATCGCGAGGGACGCGGGCCCGTCCCACCGCATGAACTCCTCCACGGCCGCCGCGAGTCCGGCCGGATTCGCTCGCAAAGAGTCCGTCAAGGCCGGGTGGTCCAGCAGCGCCAGGACGGAGTTGGCGATCAGGTGGACGGTGTTCTCGTAGCCCGCGAAGAGGATCAGGAAGGCGAGCGAGGACAGCTCGTCCTCGGAGAGCCGGTCGGCCCCGTCCGCCCCGTCCCCCGCGCCGCCGTCGCGGACCGCGACGAGGTCGGAGAGCAGGTCGTCGCCGGGGGTGGCGCGCTTGCTCGCGATGAGGTCGGTGAAGAAGCGCATCATGTTGCCGATGGCTTCCTTCATCAGGTGCGGCCGCGCCGGGTCCGGGGTGATCAGCGCGTCCGTCCAGGACCGGAAGTCCGGTCGCTGCTCCTGCGGTACGCCCAGCAGGTCGCAGATGACGGTGATGGGCAGCGGGCCCGCGTAGGAGGCCAGCAGGTCCGTACGGCCGTCGGCCTCGACGGCGTCGAGGAGTTCACCGGCGATCCTGCGCACCGGTGCGCGGAGCTTGTCCACGCGGCCGGGGGTGAAGGCCTTGACCACGAGGCGGCGTATGCGGGTGTGGTCCGGGGGATCCATGTTGAGCAGATTGGCGTCGAGCGCCGGAGGCAGGCTGAAGCCGGCGTAGTTGCCCGGCGTGGCGTTGCGCTTGTCCAGGGAGAGCCGCGGGTCGGCGAGCGCCCGGCGGACGTCGTCGTAGCGGGTCACCAGCCAGGCGGGCCGTCCGTCGGGGCCGGTGATGCGGTGGACCGGGCCGGCCTCGCGCAGCCCGGCGTAGGTGCCGTACGGGTCGGTCATGAGCCCGGAGGCGATGGAGTTCTGCATGGCGCCCGACTCTAGAAGATCAAACCGCCTGCCGGACCCCGCGGGAGGAGACGCGCACGGGCGGCGCCGGATCCGTCGTGGTGACGGACCCGGCGCCGGCCTGTGGCGCAGGCGGCCTTGACCCCCGTCCAGGGCCGCCTCGTCCATGGGCCGCACGCCGTCAGGAACGGCGTGCCGCGCTCATCTCCCGTAGTTCCTCGAGGACGGCGTCGACCATCGGATCGTGGTAGACGTCGGCGACGAGGGCCAGGTGTTCGTGTTCCTCCGCCGGGTCGGCGCTGACCGTGACGACGACGCTGTCGGCGTGCGGGGCGGGGACGTGCCCGGTGATCTGGTTCTGCAGGCCCCGGCGCAGGGCCGCGGCCTCCACGACCGCGGCGAGGCGGCGCTCGTCGAGCGCGGCGCCGGTCGCCTTGCGCCGGGCGATGTCCACGGCGGCGGGCTCGACGTGGCGGCGGATGCCGCGCTGGATGTCGCGGATCTCCGCCATCTGCCGGTTCGCCCGCCACTCCAGGTCCGCGAAGGGCCAGCGGCCCGTCAGGCGGTGGCCGGTGAGGGTGACCTCGGGGGCGTGGGCGGTGACGGCCTGCCAGAGCGGCTGCAGCCGGTGCAGGCGGCGCCAGGCGGAGACGCGGGGCCCGGCTGCGGGCAGCGAGAAGCCGAGGAGGACCAGCAGCGCGGCCACCGAGGCGCTCATCGGGGCGACGCCGTTCGACAGCCAGTAGACGTCGTGGCCCGCCCAGGTCAGCACGAAGCCGACGAGCTTGCACAAGCAGTAGAGCAGGCCGAGCCAGCAGCCCGCGGCGAGCGTGCGCAGCCCCTTGGCGAGCCAGCAGGGGCCGAGCTGGGTGGCGTAGCGCGGGCAGAGGGCGCCGAGCCCCGCCAGGCTCGTGCCGAAGATGGCCAGGTACAGCACCAGGAAGGCGACGACGCCGGGCGCGTGGGCGTAGGCGGTGCTGAAGTCGCGCGGGTGCTCCACGGAGTCGGGCCGGCCGACGGCGAAGCACACGATGGCGGTGGCCCAGGCCACGGCCACGACGGCGACGGCGATCCGGGAGCGCGCGGCCGCGCGGGCGTGGGCCCGGGCGTCGCCGCGGCTGGTCCAGCGCAGCAGCAGCACCGTGGCGCCCGAGGCGAACAGGACCACGGCCGAGTACAGGAAGACCATGGCCAGGTTGGCCACGCCGGTCAGCCGGTCGAACGCGCGGTAGACACTGGGCGCGGAGAACAGGAAGACGACGGGGACGCCGGAGGTCATCAGGGCGGTCAGGCCCAGGTCGACGTTGCCGCGGTCGCGGAACCAGGCGCGGGCCTTGTAGCCGACGATGGCCCAGGCGACGGCGCTGAAGGTCAGGTAGAGGACGTCAAACACGGCCGCCTCCGCCGTCTCCGCCGTCGTCGCCGTCTGCGCCGTGCTCCCGGTTCCCGTGTCGGACGTGCTGCAGGGCGGGCCCGAGGGACGCGGCCAGCTCGGCGGCGGCGCCCTCCAGACGGGCGTCCTGGCCGGGCGGCGGGGGCACGACCTTCTCCATGAGGAGCGTGCCGAGGATCTCCGTCTCGCGCTCGGTGAGGTTGTCGTAGCAGTGGTGGCGGGCGAGTCCCATCGTCAGACCCATGCGGCGCATGGCGGTGGCCACGTCGACCGAGGGGGTCCACACCTTGAGGGCGTCCTCCGTGACGGCCGGGTCCTGGTCGTGGCCGAGGAGGAGGTGGCCGATCTCGTGCAGGACGATGTGGACCTGGTGCCAGGGGGAGGTCTTCTGCTCGTAGATGACCCAGTAGGCGTCGTCGGTGGTCGCGGTCATGCCGGAGACGACGCCGTCGAGGCTCATCGGAACCAGGCGGATGGGCAGGCCGACGCGGCGCGCGACGATGTCGCACAGGCCCTGCAGGTCGGTGGACGCGGGCAGCGCGAGCTCATGGATGAGCTGCTTGCACCGGCGCCGTATGCGCCCCACTCGCATGCCTGCACCGTCCTCGTCCTCGGTACGCCGCCAGTAAGTGAAGAGCCGGTCATCCGCCGTAACGGTCACGGGCGCTCCTCACCACCCGCGTCGGGCGGGTCGGACGGAAGGTTCATCTGCTGCCGGAACTGGCAGATGATCGTCGTAAGGCTGTCCTGCACCTCCGGGGGCAGCCCCACCGAGCGCAGGGCGATGGCCCGCACCCGCTGGTCGCGCATGGCGACGAGGAAGCGGACCTCCTCCTCCACCCGCTCGGCCTGCGAGGCCGAGAGGTCGCCCATCAGATAGCCGACGGGCACGGCGAAGAACTTCGCCAGCGCACGCAGCACATCCGGGCTGGGGTTGGCGCGGCGGCCGTTGCGCAGCATCGAGAGATACTGCTCGGTGAGGCCGACCTCGCCGTACTCCTCGCCGTTGGTGATCTCGTCGGCGACGTGACCGTTGGTGTACGGGGCGCCGGGCGGATGCATGTTCGCGAACAGGTAGTTGAGCCGCGCCGCGAGCGGGCTGCCCGCGTCACCTGCCGACCTGTCGCCCCCGGGTGCCATCTGCTCCGTCCTCTACCGACCGACGTTCTTCCCCCACGCCACCTCACGGCCAGTTAAGCCGGAAGCGACTGCGAGAAGCATCCTGTCACGGCTCGAACCCTCAGCACTAGTCCGTACGGCGTTTCGACTGGGTGAGGACTTAACCAGGAGTTGATACCGAGCTCAACTACGTGTGGAGGAGCGGGTCCGCGCTCCAGGCGGCGCCGGCGCGGGCAGGTCCGCGCCCCCGGCAAGGAAGCGTCGAGGTCGCTGCAAGCATTCCGCCAGACCCCCCGGGCAGACCCGGCCCGAAGGAACACCGGAAGACGACAGGCGCGGGCCCGCCGGGGAGGGCGGGGCCGCGCCGGGATCCATGGGGGAAGCTCTCATGTCTGAAACTCACGGGCGGCCGGGTCCACTGCCGGCGCCCGAGGACCGGTGGCTGACGCTGCCGGGCCGCAAACGCGTCCTGGTCGTGGTGCACACGGTCACCTACGGCCAGCGGCTGCGCGACGTGTTCTCGCTCCTGGAAGGGGACCTGCGGGTCCAGCTGGTCTTCACCGCCGCGCCGCACGCGCTCGGGGAGGGGACCGACGGCTTCCTGCACGAGCTCGGGGCTGCCGCGCTGCCCTGGCAGGAGGCGGTGCGGACCCGCTTCGACCTGGCTCTGGCGGCGGGTTCGCGCGGCATCGAGAAGGTACGGGGTCCGCTCGTCCGGCTCTCGCACGGTGCCGGGCACATCAAACTGCTGCGCGACGGGCGCCCGGCACCTGCGGACGGCCGGCCGACTGGGATGCTCAGCCGGCAGTACCTGACGCGCAGCGGCCGGGTTGTGCCCGCCGCCATCGCGCTCGCCCACGAACGCGACCTGGCGGAACTCACGCGCTGGTGCCCCGAGGCCGTGCCGGCTGCCGCCGTGGTCGGGGACCCGTCCTACGACCGGATCGTCTCCAGCCTGCCGCTGCGGGACGCCTACCGCCGGGCGCTGGGGGTGGGCCGGCGACAGCAGCTGGTGGTCGTCACCACCACGTGGGGGCCGTCCTCCTCCTTCGTGCGGTTCGACGCGCTGCTGCCGCGGCTCATCGGCGAACTGCCGCCCGACCGCTACCGGGTGGCCGCGCTCGTGCACCCCAATGTGTGGGCGGGGCACGGCGGTCGGCAGATCCGTACGTGGCTCGCGGGCGTCCGGGGGCGGGGGCTGTCCCTCGTACCGCCGGAGACGGACTGGCGGGCGCTGCTGGTCTCAGCGGACTGGGTCATCGGCGACCACGGCTCGCTGACCTCTTACGCCACGGTGGCTCCTCGCGTCCCGGTGCTCGTGGCCCGCTTTCCGGAGGACGAGGTCCATCCGTCGTCTCCGGCGGCCGCGCTCGCCCGGACCGCGCCCGCTCTCTCGCCGCTCCACCCGTTGGAGAGCCAGCTGCAGTACGCGGCGGCGGAGTACCGGCAGCGGGAGTACGAGCGCGTGGCCGCCCTGATCTCCTCCGAGCCGGGCCGCTTCAACCGGCGCATGCGGACACTGATGTACCGGCTGCTCGGCCTGGGCCAGCCCGCGTACGCGCCGGTCACCGAGCCGGCGGCGGTCCCGCCGCCGCTCGACGGCGGGACGCCCCGGCGGACCGCGGGGCCGCGCGCATGATGCCCGGTCACGTACGCGCCGTCGTCCGGCCGGGAAGCCGCCACCGCGGCGCGACGGTCCTGCTGGAAGGCGTCCGCTGGACGGTGCGCCCCGGTCCCGGCGGCTCGCCGGCCAGGGACATCCACTGGAGCGTGGACCCCGACGGGCGGGCGGCCTCCCGCTGGGTCGGGAGCGCCGACGTGCTGCGGTGCGGGCGGCCCTCGCCCGGGCCGGGTGCAGCGTCGTTCCGGGCGATGAGACTGCTCGCCCGCCACACGGGCTGCCTGCTCGCGGCCGTGCCGGTGGCCGGCGGCGGCCTCGTGATCGGGGTGCGTGGCGGACGGCTGCTCACGATGGAGTACGGGCCGGTGACGCACGGGCCGCGCACGGGTGCCGGCGAGGACGAAGTCGCCGCCCTCGCCTCGTACGTGCACGGCCGGCTCGTGGCGGGCCTCCCGCTGGAGCGGCTCACCGGACTGACGGTCGAGCGTGCGGGACGCGTCTTGGAGTTGGGGGAGGTGCACCCCGCCGGAAGGCTGTGACGGGCTCGCCTCCTCGGACCGGCTAGGAGGAGTCCGCGCCGGGGAGTTCCCCGAGCCGGTCCCTCAACCGGGCGGCGTCGGAGGGGCTGAGGGGCCCGTACAGGGCCAGGGAGCGCGTGTACCAGCGGCGGGCCTCCGCCGTCTCGCCCCGCTCCCCGGCCACCAGGCCGAGCATTTCCATGGTGCGCGCCTGCCAGTGGACGGATCCGGATGCCTCGAAGTCCTCCAGGGCCCGGCGTAGTTGCCGGGCCCCGGCCTCAGGATCCCCCGCGAGGGCGGTGGCGCGTCCCAGGTGGGCGAGAGCGCGGGAGGCCTCGTAGCTTTCGTCCAGGGCCAGGAGATCGTCATAGGCCCGGGCCAGGTGATCCACCGCCTGCCGGAGGCGACCCCGGGTCATGACCGTCTCCCCCAGGCAGACCCGCGAGAGCGCTGCTCCGCGCCGGTAGCCGATGGCTTCGCGCAGGGCGAGGGCGCGGGCGAAGAAGCCTTCGGCGCGGTCCGGGTCGTCCTTCAGCTGATGGGCTTGGCCTAGGCCGTGCAGGGCCTGGGCCTGCTGGCGTTCGTCGCCGTCCTCCACGGCCCGGCCGAGGGCGTCCGTGAACCACTGCACGGCGTCGTCGGGGCGGCCGGCGTTGCAGAGGCCGCCGCCTCCGGACGTCAGCATCCTGGCCGTGCCCGCTCGGTGGCCGTCCCGCAGCGCCGCCGCAAGTCCCGTCTCGTGGGCCTCCACCCACAGGTCGTAGGGGCGTAATCGCAGGAACAGGGGCCACATGGCGTCCGCGAGCTGCCATGCGCTCGCGTCCCAGCCACGGTCGGCCGCGAGCCGCACCGCCGCCATGAGGTCGTAGCGGTGCCCGTCCAGCCACGCGAGGCATTCGTCGGCGCTGCCGAAAGGTGCCGGGCCGGCGGGCGGATGGGCGTAGGAGCGCGGCAGGGTGCGGTGGCTGGGGGTGAGGAGCTCCTCGGCGGAGGTGGCGGCGGCGAGGCAGCCGTCCACGAAACGACGGAGCGTCGTCTCACGTTGCCGGGCCGTCTCTTCGCTCTCCGCCCTGCGGGCGGCGTGGAGACGGACGAGGTCGTGGAAGCGGTAGTTGTCTACCTCGTTCTCCTCCAGCAGGTTCACGTCGGCCAGCAGGTCCAGCAGGTCTTCGGCCTCCTCTGGCATCACCGCGCAGGCGGCGGCGACCAGGTGCGCGTCGTACCGCCGGACCGGCAGCAGGGCCATGGCCCGGTAGGCCCGGGCGGCCCGCGCGGGCAGGGCGTCGTAGGACTCGTCAAGGGCCGTTCGCACCGCGGCCTCTCCTTCCACGCTGAGTCCGTCGAGGGGGCCGCGCCCACGGGTCAGCGCGGAAGCCAGCGCCGCGACCGGGCGCTGCGGCCGGGAGGCCAGCTGGGCGGCGGCGAGGCACAGGGCGAGCGGCAGCCGTCCGCACAGGGAGACCACTTGGCGTGCGGCCTCGCGGTCCCGCTCGACGCGGTCGCCGCCGACGGCACGGGTGAGCAGCTCCAGCGCGGCCGCCGGTTCGAGCATGCCGACGCGGTGGAAGCCCGCGCCGTCGACGACGAGCCCGGTGAGCCGGTACCTGCTGGTGACGACCACGAGGCTGCCCGGGGCGGCGGGCAGCAGGGCACGCACCTGGGCGGCCGAGAAGGCGTTGTCGAGCATCACCGTCAGCCGCAGGTCGGCCGTCAGCGATCGCCACAGGGCGGTCTGCTCCTGCGCCGCGGCCGGCACGGAGCCCGCGCCGAGGGCGCGCAGGAAGCCCGCCAGTGCCTCGGCCGAACGGGCAGGCCCGGCGGAGGCGTGGCCGCGGAGGTCCGCGTAGAGCTGCCCGTCCGGGAATTCGGGCGCGGCGACCTGCAGCCAGCGGGAGACGAGAGCGGTCTTGCCGACGCCTGCGGGGCCGCTCACGACGACGAGCTGCGGCGCGCAGCCGGGCTGGGCGGTACGCAGCGCGTCGAGCGTCCGGAGGTCATCCGTACGGTCGGTGAAGTGAGCAGGGACGGGAAGGAGTTGGCGTGGTGTAGGAGGTCGCCGGGGCGGCGGGGCGTGGTGCAGGTGAATCCCGCCGTGGACATCGCGCGCCTGGAGGCTCGGCCCATCGACCCGGGTGTCGCCCTGAAGGACGTTCGTGTGCAGGGCTCCGGCTGCGGCACCCAGCCCGGCGTGCGCGTGGAACCACTGCCGCAGCGCCTCGCCGAGGCGGGCGTCCCCGGTGTGGCCCACCAGCGCGGCGGCGAGCGCGTGCAGGCTCTCGTACGAGCCGGTGAGCCCTGCCTCGCTCCAGGCCGCGGCGAGGGCGGCGTCCTGCTCCCGGGCGGCGCCGGTCAGGCGCTCCAGGTCCCGCCAGGCGGCGCCGCCGGGCGGCAGGCCCGCCGCCGGTCCGGCCCCCATGAACACGTCGACGAGGTCTCGTTCTCTCACCGGATCCGTCGCTCCCCTCTGCGCCGGGCGGATATGACGCATGCACATGGCCTATCCATCTGGCAATGCCTGCCCGAAGAACTACCCATCCCGTGTGTTTTCGATCGTCTCTCCGGGGACCGCAATCGATTCACAGCCACACGTGCGCAATCTGGCACCAGAGTTTGACGCTGTGTCATGCTCATCCTCCGAGTTGGACGTCCCGGCGGAAGGGGCGCAGGTGGAATTCCGGCTATTGGGCACCGTCGAATTGCGGGCCGGCGAACGGCGCAATGGGCTCGGCTCCGCGAAGGCCCGCTGCGCGCTCGCGGCCCTCGCCTACGACGTGGGCCGCCCGGTGAGCCTGGACACGCTCGTCCACCGCGTCTGGGACGACGATCCTCCGAAGCGGGCCCGGGACAATCTCTACACCTACGTGTCCCGCATCCGTTCCGCCCTGCAGAAGGTGGGCGGCGACGGCGCCCCGGCCCTCACCTCGTACGCCCACACCTACATCCTGGAAGCCGACCCGGAGACCGTCGACCTGCGCCGCTACCTCGGCCTCACCGCCCGGGCCCGCGCCCTCGCCGAGAGCGGCGACCCCGACCGGGCGATCCGGCTCCTGGACGAGGCGGCCCGGCTCTGGCGGGGGGAGCCGCTGGCCGGGCTGTCCGGCTCGTGGGCCGAGCACGTGCGCTCCACCGCCGAGGCGGCGAGCGTCTCGGCCACGCGTACGCGCGCCGTCCTCACCATGCGCCTGGGCAACTTCGCGGACGCTGTCGCCGGGCTCTCCGGACTCGCGCGCCGCTGCCCGACGGACGAGTCACTGGCGGGCCTCCTCGCCCTGGCCCTGCACGGCAGCGGGCGCACCGCCGAGGCCGGCCGCCTCCTGCGCCGGGTCACCCACGCCTTGGTCACCGAGCACGGTACGGATCCGGGCGAGGAACTCCAGCGCGTTCAGCAAGGGGTGCTGAAGGGCGTCCCCGCCATCCAGCTGCTGCCCCGCACCGCCGGCCCCGGGCAGGAGCGGGCGGCCGTACCCGACAACCTGCCCCACGACGTGCCCTGGGTCGGCCGCGCGGAGGAGCTCCACCGGCTCTCCACCGCCCTCGCCCCCGGCCCGGACGGACCGCGGGCCGTCGTCCTCCTGGAGGCCATCGACGGCATGGGCGGCGTCGGCAAGACCGCCCTCGCCGTACACGTCGCCCACGAGCTTCGCGAACGCTTCCCCGACGGCCGCATCTACCTCAACCTGCGGGCCCACGCCACTTTCCAGGAGCCCATGGGGCCGGAGGACGCGCTCGGCCAGCTCCTGCGGCTGCTCGGCGTACCGGCCGGCGGACTGCCCCGCGCACTCGACGAACTGACCGCTCTGTGGCGCACGATGCTCGCCGACCGGCGGGCCATCGTCATCCTCGACGACGCCGCCGGACCGGAACAGATACGGCCGCTCCTGCCGGGCGCCACGCCCTCCCAGATCATCATCACCAGCCGGCGCCGGCTGGCGGGCCTGCCCGGCGTCCGCCCGGTCTCCCTGGACGTCCTGCGCCGGTCGGAGGCGGTCGCCCTCTTCCGCGACCGGATCGGGCAGCGCGAGCCGGGCCACGAAGAGAACGCAGAGGACACCTCCGAGATCGTCCGCCTCTGCGGCCACCTGCCGCTCGCCATCGAGATCGTCGCCAGCCGCTTCCTCTCGCACGGTTCCTGGACCACGCGCGACCTGATGGCCCGGCTCGCCCGCAGCGACCGGCTCCCGGAAATCCGCGACAGCCACCGCGATCTGGCCCGCACCTTCGAGTTCTCCTACCGGTCCCTGACCGCCCTCCAGCAGACCGTCTTCCGCAGGCTCAGCCTGCACATCGGCGCCGAGTTCGGGGCGTACGCGGCCGCTGCGCTCACGGGTCTGTTGCTCGACGACACCGAGCGCGCACTTGAGGACCTCCTCAACTGGCACCTGCTCCAGGAGCCGACGCCGCACCGCTACCGGATCCACGACCTGCTGCGCGAGTACGCGCGCGGCCTCGGGACCGCCGACCCCGCGGCCCGAGCAGAAGAGGAACAGGCCGTGCAGCGGCTGCTCGCCTTCTACCTCCACTGCGCGGACCGGGCCGACCGCGTTCTGTACCCGCACCGCATCCGGATCGACGTGACGTCGGTCCGCGCGCCGGCTGAATCTCCCACGTGGATCGACCCGACGGGCCCGAGGGAGTGGTTCGCGGCGGAGCGGAACAACCTGCTCGCGGTTCTCGACTACGCCCGCAGGAAGGGGACGCCCCGGGAGACCGCGCTCCTGACAAATGCGCTCGGCGGCTTCCTCGCGGAGGAAGGCATGTGGGCCCTCGCACAGGCCGCACACCGGGACGCCGTCGCGCACTGGTGCGAGGCGGGAGACCGTCAGGCACAGGCCCGGGCCCTCAACGACCTCAGCGTGGTCAGCACGAACATCGCCGACTACGACGAGGCCTTACAGCACGCGGCCGAGGCCCTCGCCCTCGCCCGTGCCTGCGGCGATGCGGAGAGCGAACCGGAGGCCCTGCAACGGCTCGCCCTGCCCTACGCCTACACCGCGCGCACCCACCAGGCCCTCGCCTGCCAGCGCGAGGCCCTGACCCTGCTCATGCGCGCCGGCAACCGGCTGCAGCAGGGACGCTGTCTCAACAACCTGGGCATCATGCTGCTCGACCTGGGCCGCTACAACGACGCCGCCGAATGCTTCCTGGACGCACTCTCGCGCTTCCGCGAGGTCGACGACCGGCGGGGGCAGTGCGAGATCCTCAACAACCTCGGCGAGATCCACGGCGTCCTGGGCCGCCGGGACCGGGCCGTCCGCTCCTACACCCAGGCGCTCGCCCTGGCCAAGGCGATCGGGAACCGCGGACACCAGGCGACAATCGGGATGAACCTGGCACGGGAGCTCCTGGACTCCCAGGACGGGGAAAACCCGCTGGCCCTGTGCCGGCAGGCACTGGACACGTTCCGCAGTATGGGCAACCGGCGCCACGAATCCATCGCCCTCAACACCCTGGGCCAGGCGCTGCGCCGTGCGGGGCGCGAGGACGAGGCACTGGCGCACCAGTCCGCCGCCCTCACCCTGGCCCGCAGGATCGGCGCCACCCACGAGGAGGCGGACGCGCTGCGCGAACTCGCCCTCACCGAGCTCTGGACGGGACGTCTCCGCAATGCCGCCGAGCACCTGGCCGCCGCGCTGGCCATCCACCGGGCCGCGGGTGCGCACCTGGAGGAGGCGAAGACGCTGGAGGCCTTGGCGGAGCTGCGGGCGCAGAGTGGGGACCCGGCAGGGGGCAGGCGGGCGCGGCGGGAGGCGGCGGACATCCGGGAGAAATTGAGCGAGCCTCTCCCTGATCCTTCACGGCCAACTCCGATCACATTTGATCAGTTGGACCAAGGGGCCTAACCGGAGCTGACCGGAGTTGTAGCTTCTGCTTCGGCCGCATATTCCTTACGGCGGCTGCATGCATGTGCATGCCTCACATCACACAGAACCTGAGGAAAAGTAACGTGAACAAAGCACGCCGGTTCGTCCTTGCGGCCACCCTCGCTCTCGCCTTCGCCGCACCGATTGCCGCAGCCGCACCGGCCGCCGCCCTTTCCCGGGTCTGCATAGCTTCCTGACCCACCCGCCGGTTCACTCCGCCGGGGCCGCCCCACCGGGCGCCCCACCGGGCGCCCCGGCGGGCCCGTTCCACGTGATGTCCCTGCCCTGGATCACCGTTCCGGTGCGGGCGTTACCTCCGACCGTATTGACGGTCCGGCTTTCGTCGACCGTCACTGCCGACCGCGCGCGTTCGGCCCAGCGCACGAACTCGGCCGCGGCTTCGGAGTCCTGGTGAAGGTGCGCGAAGAGCAACGCGGCGAGCGACCTGACCTGCTCGCCGTCCGCCGGATCGAGGGGCAGCGGCACCGTGCCGGCGGCGTCCGGCTCCCCCCTCCTGCCCAGCGCGCGGCGGGCGAGGTCCGCGAGGGACGCCCATGCCTGCCGCCCCGCCTCGGTTCCCGCGGAGCCCGCGGCGGCGGTGACCGCGGTCGTGACGGCGGTCAGTGACACCGGATCAACCATTGACCCACTCCTACCCGGCGGCCGTTCGATTCCTTGTCCAGCGCAGGCTATCGGCACGTGTCCGGCATGTCCCACGTCCTCGTGAACCTGTCGCGTCCTGCCCTGTTCCCCCGGCTCCCGCCCGTAGGACGATGACACGCTCGCCCCGTACGTGCCCTCGCCCTGCCGGGCGCCCCGCGCACCAGGGAGGAACCCGTCCGTGAACAGACCTTGCTTCCGCAGACCGATCGTCGTGCGCGGCCTGACCGCCCTGGTGTTCGGGCTGTCGGCCGCCGTCGCGTC
>NZ_JBAMDC010000124.1:0-16718 GCF_036961605.1 Streptomyces sp. KLMMK | reverse complement strand
GGCGTGGGCCCACCCGTTCGTGCCGGGCGCGGGCCGGTCCTGCCAGTACGCGCCGCGGTACCTGGACGCGGCCAGGAGGGCGTTGCGGGCGAAGCGGAGGCCGGACGGCGTGTTCATACGGTGGGAGAGCGGGCGGTACTCGGCCAGGGCCCACAGGCAGACGACCCACGCGGCGGCCCCGCGGTAGACCTGCCCGGCGTCGCCGACGACGGTGATCTCTTCGTACGTGGCGGCGTGGTCGAGCTCCGGGAAGCGGCGCCGGGCCTCGTCCGACCCGAGGGGCACCAGGTCGAGCGGTACGAGCTGACGCTGCCTCACGAGCCAGTTGCGCACGAAGGTGCAGAGCGGGCACTGCGCGTCGTAGAGCACGGTGAGCCGGCGGACGGGGACGCTCCGGGCGTCCCGGTCGGCGGCGGTGGTGGCAGTGGTGGCCGCCGTGACGGTCGTCATCGGGCTCAGCGCCCGCCGGCCGGCGCGGTCCACGGGCCCTGCTGACCCGCCCACCCCTGCGGCGCGACGGGCGGGACCTGCTCCCGCTCCATGATGCCGCGGCGGCGGAACTTGTTGAGGGCGTAGACGTTGCCGAGGTGCATGACGCCGAGCACGAGCAGGACGACGCCGAGCTTCTGCGACAGCGTCTCGAACACCCCGCGGGCGTCGGTGACGGTCGTGTCGTCCCGCAGGTACAGGGCGATGAACCCGAGGTTCACCAGGTAGAAGCCGACCACCAGCAGGTGGTTCACGGCCTCCGCGAGCTTCTCGTTGCCGTGCAGGACATCGGCGAGGAAGACCCGCCCGTTACGGCTGAGCGTGCGCGCGACCCAGACCGTGAGGCTCAGGCTGAGCAGCAGGTAGATGACGTATGCGACGACTGTGAGGTCCACGTCCCCAGCCCTTCTTGAACGTGTTCAAAAGCTCTGATGATCGTGACTGTAGACCTGTTTTTGAACACGTTCAAGCCGAGTGCCGGTCTCCGTTCGCGCCCCTACGCCCCGGGTGCGCTCGCGTAGTTGCCCAGGGAGGGGGCGAGCAGGTCGAAGACGTGCGCGGCTTCCTGGGCGACGGTGCCGGCGATCCGGTCGGTGGAGCGGCCCGCCAGCGTGAGCTCCTGGATGCGCTCGAAGAGCAGTCGCTGCGTGGCCGCGAGGAGAGCGGCGGCGGCCCGCGGCGCGATCCCCCTGTCCTCCTCGCCCCCGCTTCCGGCGAGGACCTCGGCGAGGGCTTCCTCGCGCTGGTCGTGCAGTTCGCGCAGGCGGGCCGTGAGCGTGGGGCTTTCGGCGATCATGTGCGCGAACTCGTAACCGGCGAAGCCCGCAACGGGGCTGCGCTCCTCCACCGCCGCCAGGAAGTACCGCCGCAGCGCGGCGAGGGCCGATTCGCCCTCGGTCCGGTCCGCGACGGCGCCGGCCAGGCTCGCCGCGAACTCCTCGTGGTGGTCGAGGGCCAGGTCCTCCTTGCGCGGGAAGTAGTTGGTGACCGTCTTCTTCGCGACCCGGGCCGCTGCGGCGATCTCGGCGATCGTCGTCTGCTCGAAGCCCTGCGCGAGGAAGAGCCGGGTGGCGTGGTCGGAGATCAGCTGCCTGGTCTCCTGCTTCTTGGACTCGCGGAGTCCCATCGTCTCGGCGCTCATGAGGCAATCTTAGTCCCGACGTAAAAATGCCCTTGGTGAACGTAGGGGCGGCGGGCTCTGTCGTTCAGCGCCAGGCATATCGTCACACTTGCCTCCTTGTCGTGTGAAATGTTCGCCTGTTCGGCGTAACAGGTGAAGGCGTGGGTATCCCGGGGCTCACGGTGCAGTTGCGTTGCATCTGGCGCACTGCTGGACAGCAGTCGCCGGGAGGGAGCCGGGCAGTGTGGTTCGCGGTTCTGCCGGACAGTGAGGCGGGCCTGGCTGCGGCTCGCGTGCTGTGCCCCCGGGCATCCCGGACGATCGACCACGCCTCGGGACGGCCCTGGCTGCTGGGCAGTTGGCCGGACGGAAGGGTGACGGTCGCCGGGCCTGGGGCGGGGCCTGGGGCGGGGGCGGGAGCAGGGGCGGGAACAGGGGCGACGGCAGGCGCGGCCCGGATGGCGGTGATCGGCCGCTGCCCCGTCACCGCGGCGGAGCTGGCCGCACGGCTGCGGCAGGTCCGTGACGTCGCGGACACCGAGCGGGCCGTGGCGGGCCTGGCGGGCAGCTTCCACGTGGTGACCTCGGCCGCCGGACGGGTCCGGGTACGGGGCTCCGCATCCGGCGCACGCGCGGTCTTCCACGCCCGCTTCGACGGTGTGACCGTGGCGGCCGACCGCGCCGACCGGCTCGCGGAGGCCGTCGGAGCGAGCCCGGACGAGCGGATGCTCGCACTCCACCTGCTCTCCTCGCCTCCTCCCCACCCGCTGGACGACCGGAGCCCGTGGCGCGGCGTGCACCGCGTACCGCCCGGGGACTGCCTGGTGATCGAGGCCGACGGACGGGCCCGTACGCAGCGCTGGTGGACCCCGCCGGAGCCGGCCCTGTCCGCGGCCGAAGGCGCGCGCGGGGTGCGCCGGGCGCTCGTCGCCGCCGTCGAGTCCTGCACGGCCGGCGGTGGCACGGTGAGTGCGGACCTCTCCGGCGGGATGGACTCCGCCGGCCTGTGCTTCCTCGCGGCCCGGATCGGCGCGGCGAAGCTGGTCACCCTGCGCTGGGAAGGGGCCGACCCGGGCGACGAGGACGGCCACCGGGCCGCCCGGGCCGCCGCCGCACTGCCCGACGCCCGGCACGTCCGGCCCGGCCGCTCCGGAACGCCTCTCTGGTTCAGCGACCCGGCCGGGACGGCAGACGTCCTGCACCCGGGCGCCGTCTACGGGATGAGTCCCCCGGCTTACGGCATGAGCCACCCGGCCGACAACATCGGCCACTTGACCCATGGCCCCGGCCACCCGGCCCACGGTCCCGGCCACCCGCCCCACGACATGAACCGCCCGGCCGACGAGCCCGGCGCCTGGGTGCGGGAGGCCGCCCGCTTCGCCAAGCTGTCCGCCCTGATGACCCTCCGGGGCTCCCGGCTGCACATGTCCGGCGGCGGCGGGGACGAGCTCTTCACCGCTCCCGCGCCGCATCTGCACGACCTCCTGCGCAGCCGCCCGCTCGCCGCCCTGGCCGCCGTCCGCAGGAAGCACGCCGGCCGTCGCCTGCCGCTGCTCCCGGTCCTGGGCGGCCTGGCGGACCGAAGCGACTTCCCCCAGTGGCTGACCGCTTGGGCGGACAGCCTCGTCCGCCCCGCCGCCTTCCCGGCGGGGAACGTCCCCTCCATGGCCTGGGGGCCGGACCTGCGCATGCCTTCCTGGGCGACCGCGGACGCGGTCCTCGCGGTGCGGGGCCTGCTGCGCGAGGCCGCGGCCGCCGCCCCGGAGCCGCTCCACGCGCAGCGCGGCCAGCACGCGGCGCTCGCGTCCGTACGGGCAGGCGGGCGCGGCGTCCGCCAGTTCGACCAGGTGACGTCCGCGAGGGGGCTGGAGTGCGCCGCGCCCTACCTCGACGACGGGGTGGTCGAGGCGGCGCTGTCCGTACGCGTCGGTGAACGCGGCGCGCCCGGCCGGCACAAGCCGGTCCTCGCCGCCGCCCTGCGCGGCATCGTTCCGGAACCGGTCCTGGGGCGGTCCGCCGAGGGCGAGTTCGGCGCGGACCCGTATGCCGACCTGTACGCGGGGCTGCGGCACAACCGGGCCCGTCTCGTCGCGCTGTTCGAGGACTCCCTGCTGGCCCGCGCGGGCCTGGTGGACGCGGCCGCCCTCCGGGCGAGCCTCCTCGGCCTGCACCCCGTACCGGGGCCCCTGCGCCCGCTCGACACCACCCTGGGCTGCGAACTGTGGCTCCGCTCCCTCCCCGACCGTGCCGCCTTGATGCCGTAGCCGCCGCCGCAGCCGCCATAGCTGCTGTAGCCGCCGCGGCTGCTGCAGCGGCCCTTCGTACGACCGCCTCACACGACCACGGGAGACCGCTGTGAACCTCACCCTTCGCCGGGATGTGTCCGCCACGGACACCGAGGACGGCATGGTGCTGCTCGATGAGCAGTCCGGGAGCTACTGGCAGCTCAACAGCACCGCCGCGCTCATCCTGCGCAGCCTGCTCGACGGCACCCCGGAGCAGGCGGCGCAGGTGCTCACCGAGCGGTATCCGGCCGTCTCCGCGGAGCGGGCCGCCACCGACGTGGCGGCGCTCATCGACTCCCTCTCCACGGCCCGCCTGGTGATGACCGGCGGGTGACCGGGCCGGCAGCCGCCGGCTCGCCCCGGCAGCTGCGGCCACGACTGCCGGCCACGACTGCCGGCCACGACTGCCGGCCATGACGTGCCGGCCATGACGTGCCAGCCACGACGTGCCGGCCCGGCGACTGCCGCCCGCCGTCTACCAGCTGGACTTCCGCACCCCCGGCAGGTGCCCGGCGTGGGCCTCCTTGCGCAGGTTCACGCGCGACAGGCCGAACGTACGGAAGTAGCCGCGCGGCCGGCCGTCGCCGGAGTCGCGGTTGCGCAGGCGCGTGGCGCTCGCGTCCCGCGGCTGGCGCCGCAGTTCGTGCTCGGCCGCCAGCCGCTCCTCCTCCGGCGTACGCGGGTTGCGGATGACGGCCTTGAGGAGGGCCCGGCGCGCCGCGTAGCGGGCGACCGTCAGCCGCCGCTGCTCGTTCTTCGCGATCTTGCTCTTCTTGGCCATCAGACCTTCCCCCCACGGGCCCGGATGCGGGCGACGGCAGCCTCGACGCCGATGGTGTCGACGGTCTTGATCCCCTTCGCGCTCAGCCGCAGCCGTACGTGCCGGCCTTCGGAGGGGAGCCAGTAGCGCTTGCTCTGGATGTTGGGGTCGAACCGCCGCGACGTGCGGCGGTGGGAGTGGGAGATGGTCTTGCCGAATCCGGGCTTGCGGCCGGTCAGCTGGCAGTGCGCCGACAAGGGTCAGACCTCCTGGGAGGGATCGATCGAGGGCTCCGGAAGAGCCTTAATGAAAATGGGAACCATTTCTGTATAGTAGCCCCCATGGCCCGCAACGAGCTACGCCCCGTCATCAAGCTCCGGTCCACCGCCGGAACCGGCTACACCTACGTCACCCGCAAGAACCGCCGTAACGACCCCGACCGCATGCAACTGCGCAAGTACGACCCGGTCGCCGGCCGCCACGTCACCTTCCGAGAGGAGCGCTGATCCGCTGTGAAGCCCGGAATCCACCCGCCCTACGGCCCCGTCGTCTTCCGTGACCGCGCGGCCGGCTTCGCCTTCCTCACACGCTCGACCGCCACCAGCGACAAGACGGTCGAGTGGGAGGACGGCAGCACGTACCCCGTCATCGACGTCGAGATCTCCTCGGCGAGCCACCCCTTCTACACGGGCACGGCCCGCGTCCTGGACACCGCCGGCCGCGTCGAGCGCTTCGAGCGCCGCTACGGCAGCCGCGGCAGCAGCGGTGACCGCGGCAGCAGCGGTGACCGCGGGGGCCGGCGGTGACCGCGCCGCACCCCCTGCCCGTGGCCCTGGTGGGCGGTCTGCACGCGGACGCCCGCCGGGCCGCGGTCGAGCGCCTCCTGCGGACCGTCCCCGGCAGCGTCGCCCTCCACCACGACCTGGCCACCGCTTCCGCCGGAACGGTCCGCCGCACGGTGCGGGACCGCACCGGCATCCTCGACGAGGGCGAGGCGCCGCTCGTCAACGACTGCGCCTGCTGCGCCCTGCGCGAGGACCTCATGCCCGAACTGGAGCGGCTCGCCGCCTCGGGCACGTGCCGGCTCGCCGTCGTCGAACTGTGGGACTCCGTCGAACCCAAGGCCATGGCCGAGGTCGTGGCGGCCCACGCGGGCGAGCACCTGCGGCTCACCGGCGTGATCACGGCCGTGGACCCGGCCCTCGTCCTGCCCGCCCTCGGCTGCGGTGACGACCTCGCGGAGGCCGGGCTGGCCGCCGCGGCCGCCGACCAGCGCACCGTGGCCGACACCTTCGCCCGGCAGCTGGAGTATCCGACGGTGCTCGCGCTGGCGGAGGGAACGGCGGCCGGGGAGGACGCCGACGGCGACCGGACCGCCTTCGGCGAGCCCGTGGCCCCGGCCGACGCCGCCGACCACGCCCTCCTCTCCCAACTCGCCCCCACTGCACGTCACCTCGCCGTCGACTCCGTCGAACTGGCGGCCGCCGCGGTCGCCGGGTTCGACGTGGAGGCGGCCGCGGCCCGGCAGCACCCCGCCTGCGCACTGCTGCCCCAGGAGGCCGACGCGGAAGGCGTCGCCACGCTCGTGTGGCGCGGGCGCCGCCCCTTCCACCCGGGGCGGCTCTACGCCGCACTGGAGGACCTGTGCTGTGCCGCCGCGCGCAGCCGGGGCCGCTTCTGGCTCGCCGACCGGCCGGACACGCTGCTGGCGTGGGACGCGGCGGGCGGCGCGCTGTGCGTGGAGAGCGCGGGGCCGTGGCTCGCGGCGCTGCCGGACGCCGCCTGGGACATGGTGCCGCCGGACCGGCGCGTGGCCGCCTCCCTCGACTGGGACCCCGAACACGGCGACCGTGTCCAGCACCTCACGTTCACCTCGCCGGGGCTCGACGCCGACGGGCTGCGCACGCTGCTGGAGTCCTGCCTGCTGACCGACGCCGAATACGCGGGCGGGCCGGACGCCTGGCGGCTGCTCCCCGCCGTGTTCGACGAACTCCTCGACCCCGTTTCCTGACTCCTCTGCAGATCCGCAGTTCACGGATTCACAGCTTCACAGACCCCCTGTTCCAGAACTTCAAGGACGCTTCATGCCCCGCCGCCCCGACCACCGCAAGAACCTCAAGCCCCGCCCCAACCCCCTGGAGGCGGCAGGCATCACGTACATCGACTACAAGGACACCGATCTGCTGCGGAAGTTCATTTCGGACCGGGGGAAGATCCGCAGCCGCCGGGTGACCCGGGTCACCGTTCAGCAGCAGCGCCTGCTGGCCCGGGCGATCAAGAATGCACGTGAGATGGCACTCCTGCCGTATTCGAGTACGGGCAAGTAGTCGGCGGTCGCGTGGTCACGATGCCGTAGTCACCGTGAAGTAATGGTGGGAACACCGTAAGTGCACGTGCATTCGCTCATGCAGAAGCATGTGAACGCAGCTATGATCCGGAGTAGTTGTCAACCCCACCATTCGCCGCCGGGCGTGCCGGGCGTGGCCGGGGTGCCCTGCAATTCTCCGGGAGAGTCCTGTGCCTCACGCGTACAACGGCATGGCTGCCGCGGACCTCGACGGCGTCGTCTGGCGGAAGAGCCGGCACTCCAACTCCCAGGGATCGTGCGTGGAGTTCGCCAAGCTGCCGGGCGGCGGGGTCGCCGTGCGCAATTCCCGTCATCCGGACGGTCCGGCGCTCGTCTACACGCCTGCGGAGATCGACGCCATGCTGCGCGGGATCAAGGACGGGGAATTCGACTATCTGGTGACCGACTGATCCGGTAGTCGGTTACTGCCGGGCGTACGGCTCGTACTGCCGGCGCTGCGCGTACCGCGCGTACCGCTGAGCGCGCCGCTCGTACCGCTAAGCGTGCTGAGCGCGCCGCTCGTACCGCTAAGCGTGCTGCTCGTTCGGCAGCCGGAAGAGGGCCCATACGACCTTGCCGTGCAGCGCCCCCGCGAGCGGGTGCCAGCCCCAGGTGTCGCTGAAGGACTCGACGAGGAAGAGCCCCCGCCCGCACTCCGCCGAGGCGTCCGCCTCGCCGGCCGTCGGGCTCTCCTCGCTGGGGTCGCGCACGGCGCACACGAGCCGCGACGTCCACCGCATCAGGTGCAGCCGCACCGGAGGGTCGAATTCGCCGCCGGGTATCGGCTCGGTGGGCAGGGCGTAGCGCAAGGAGTTGGTGACCAGCTCCGAGACCACGAGCGCCACGTCGTCGAAGAGCCCGGCCAGGCCCCACCCCTGGAGGGTCGTTCTGGTGAACGTACGGGCGGTCCTGACCGCTTCGAAGCGGGGTGGGAGTGCGCAGGACGCCGAGTTGGGGGCGGCCGATGGGGCGATCGGTGGCAGCCCTCGCCACAGAGGAGAGAGCACAGTCGATCCTTCGGTACCCATCCGAGGCACTCCTGGCAATCGTGGACGTGACACGCACGTGTGCGTTCCCCATCGTTCCCAATGCGGATGGCGGATGCAAGGGCAGATGCACGTGCACGTGGGGGGTTTGGGGGCGCACGTTCGCGTTCGGCCGCAATTCTTCCTACGCCCTCTTCCGTACGACCTCCGGCCTACTCCCCTCCGGGTAGCCGGATGCACACTCAATGCACACTCAACCGAGCCCGGAGGTGGCAGACTTCACCGCCGGGGGCTGCGGGGGTCGCCCCCGGAGAGGGCGAGCGCGGCAAGGCCGGAAACGGAACCGGAAGAGGAGGAGTCGCAACGATGGCCACGAGCGAGTCGAGCGGTTCAGTGGTGCGCCGCATACTCCTGGGCTCCCAGCTCAGGCGACTGCGTGAGTCACGTGGGATAACCCGCGAGGCGGCCGGCTACTCGATCCGTGCGTCCGAGTCGAAGATCAGCCGTATGGAGCTGGGCCGGGTGAGCTTCAAGGCGCGTGATGTGGAAGACCTGCTGACCCTCTACGGCGTCACGGACGAGCTGGAGCGCGAGGCGCTGCTCGGCCTCGCCCGCGAAGCCAACGTCGCCGGCTGGTGGCACAGCTACGGCGACGTGCTGCCGGGCTGGTTCCAGACCTACGTCGGGCTGGAGGGCGCCGCCTCGCACATCGGGATCTACGAGGTGCAGTTCGTGCACGGGCTGCTGCAGACGGAGGGGTACGCCCAGGCCGTCGTGGTCCGCGGCCAGCCCGCGGCCGACGGGGCGGAGGTCGAGCGCCGCGTCTCGCTGCGCATGGAGCGCCAGAAGCTGCTCTTCTCCGAGCGCGCCCCGCACTTCCACGCCGTCCTGGACGAGGCCGCGCTGCACCGCCCGTACGGTGGCGAGGCCGTCATGCGCGGCCAGCTGCAGCACCTGATGGACATCTCCGAGCAGGCCAACGTGACCCTTCAGGTGATGCCCTTCGCGCACGGCGGGCACGCGGGCGAGAGCGGCGCCTTCACCATGCTCCGCTTCCCCGAGTCGGACCTGTCGGACGTGGTCTACCTGGAGCAGCTCACGAGCGCGCTCTACCTCGACAAGCCCGACGAAGTGGCCCAGTACGGAAGGGTGATGGAGCGGCTGCACGAGGACAGCCTCTCGCCGTCGGCCACCCGGGACCTGCTGAGGCGGCTGCTTCAACTCATGTGACACATCAGTACGATGACGTCCCATCAGGAGCGCGTTCCGGTTCGGGCGCCCCCGAGCGCCCCCGTATCTCCAGGCAGGGATGGCACATGTCCTACTTCGAAGAATTGGCCTTCCAGTACATCGACGGCGAGTGGCGGTCCGGCACCGGCTCCTGGGACATCGTCGACTTCAACCCGTACAACGGGGAGAAGCTCGCCTCCATCACCGTCGCCGGCGTGGCGGAGATCGACCAGGCCTACCGCGCCGCCGAGCGCGCCCAGCCCGCGTGGGGCGCCACCAATCCGTACACCCGCCGGCTGGTCTTCGAGCGGGCACTGCGCGTCATCGACGACCGGGAGGCCGAGCTGTCCGCCGCGATCACGGCGGAGTGCGGCGGCACGGCCCTGAAGGCGGCGTTCGAGCTGCACCTGGCGCGGGAGTTCCTGCGGGAGGCCCTCCACCTCTCGCTGCGGGCCGAGGGGCGGATCCTGCCCTCCCCGGACGACACCAAGGAGAACCGCCTCTACCGGGTGCCGGTCGGCGTCGTCGCGGTGATCAGCCCGTTCAACTTCCCGTTCCTGCTGTCTCTGAAGTCCGTCGCGCCGGCGCTCGCCCTCGGCAACACCGTCGTCCTCAAACCGCACCAGAACACGCCCATATGCGGCGGCGGGCTGGTGGCCAAGGTCCTGGAGGAGGCCGGGCTGCCGGCGGGCGTGCTCAACGTCGTCGTCACCGACATCGCGGAGATCGGCGACGCGCTCATCGAGCACCCCGTGCCGAAGGTCATCTCCTTCACGGGCTCCGACAAGGTCGGCCGGCACGTGGCCACGGTCGCCGCGTCCCACTTCAAGAAGACCGTCCTGGAGCTCGGCGGCAACAGCGCGCTGATCGTCCTCGACGACGCCGACCTCGACTACGCCGTCGAGGCGGCGGTATTCAGCCGTTTCATCCACCAGGGGCAGGTCTGCATGGCCGCCAACCGGGTGCTCGTCGACCGCTCGGTGGAGCAGGAGTTCACCGAGAAGTTCGTCGCCAAGGTCAAGAGCCTCAAGGTCGGCGACCCGGGCGACCCGGCCACCCACATCGGGCCGCTCATCCACGCCGGGCAGGCCGAGGCGATCGGCTCCCTGGTCGAGCAGGCCGTCGCCGACGGCGCGACCGCGCTGGTGCGCGGCCGGACGGAGGGCACGCTCGTCGAGCCGTCCGTCCTGACCGGGCTGAAGGCCGACGCCGCGATCCTCGGCCAGGAGATCTTCGGGCCGGTCGCGCTGATCATCCCCTTCGACGGCGAGGAGGAGGCCGTCCGGCTGGCCAACGCCACGCCGTACGGGCTGAGCGGCGCCGTCCACACGGGGGACACCGAGCGCGGCGTGCGCGTGGCGAAGCGCATCGACGCGGGAATGATCCACGTGAACGACGGGACCGTGCACGACGAGCCGATCGTGCCCTTCGGGGGCGAGAAGGCGTCGGGCGTGGGCCGGCTGAACGGCGACGCGATGGTGGACGTGTTCACGACGACGAAGTGGATCTCGATCCAGCACGGGAAGAGCCGGTTCCCGTTCTGAGGGTGCTGCTGCTGCGATACGCGCGCGTTGAGGACAGAACCTGACCGCATGGGGTCCTACGTTTGCTCCGACGGACCGGCAGAGCGAAGGAAGAGGCGGACCCCATGGTTACTCACGTCATCGAGAAGAACCCCTCCGACGAGCGCGGCACCCTGCTGGCGTTCGTGGAGGCCCAGCGGGGCGGCCTGCGGCGGGCGCTCCTCGGGCTGACCGACGAGCAGGCCGCGCTGAAGCCGAGCGCGAGCGAGCTGTCCCTGGGCGGCCTGGTCAAGCACGTGACGCAGGCCGAGCGGAACTGGCTGCTGCTGGCGCAGGGCCGGGCGGACGAGACCGGGCACGACGAGTCCGCGTGGGCCGACGGCTTCCGGCTCCTGGAGGGCGAGACGGTCGCCGGGGCGCTCGCCCACTGGGAGCAGGTCGCGGCGGAGACGGAGAAGTTCATCCGCTCCGTACCCAGCCTGGAGGACACCTTCCCGCTGCCCCCGGCGCCCTGGTTCCCCGCGGACGCGCGGGTGTCGATGCGCTGGCTGCTGCTCCACCTGGTGGAGGAGATGGCGCGGCACGCCGGGCACGCGGACGTCATCCGCGAGTCCCTCGACGGGAAGACCGCCTTCGAGCTGGTGGCGCTGGCGGCCGGGGAGGACGGGGCCTGACGGGCGTCTCCTGACGGACAGGGCTTGACGGGCGGGGCCTGATGTGGCCCGGTCCCCCGTTCCACCTAGTCTGGGCATCGTCCGGCGGTGGTGGAACGAGGAGGCTGAGGACGCGATGTCGGCGATCCGGTTGCTGGTCCTGGGCGCGGTCCGGCAGCACGGCCGGGCCCACGGCTACCAGGTCCGCAACGACCTGGAGCTCTGGGGCGCGCACCAGTGGTCCAACGCCAAGCCCGGGTCGATCTACCACGCGCTCAAGGCCATGGCCAAGCAAGGCTTGATGATCGCCCACGACACCGCCCCCAGCGAGGCCGGCGGCCCCCCGCGCACCGAGTACGAGCTGACACCCGCCGGCCGGGAGGAGTACCTCCGGCTGCTGCGGCACGCCCTGTCCGCCCACGACGAGAGGATCGACGTCCTCACCGCCGGCGTCGGCTTCCTCGTCGACCTTCCGCGCGCCGAAGCCATCGCCCTGCTCAAGCAGCGCGTGGCCGCCCTGGATGAGTGGCGCGAGGAGATCCGCCGCCACTGGACCCCCGCCGAGGGCGAGGACTGGGGCCACATCGCCGAAATCATGGGCCTGTGGGTGCACACGGCCGAGACGGGCGGGCAGTGGACCCGCGGCCTCATCGAGCGCCTGGAAGCGGGCGCGTACGAGATGGCGGACGAGGGCGAGCGCGAGGGCGAGCCGTGGCGGGGCGGGATCGCGCCGGAGCCGGGGCCCGGGGGCGCGAGCGCGAGCTGACCGTGCTGCGCTGGCAGTACGGGCCCACGGCCTGGGCGGACCTGCTCAAGCGGAGCGGCTTCACGCACGTCGACGCGTGCGTCGTGCCCCCGCCGGGAGACGAGCCTCTGGGCACCCTGCTCGTGCGCGCCGAGGTCGCCTAGCTCTTCGGCTTGGGCGGTTGGGCGGCTACGAAGGAGCCCATGCCGTGGGTGGTGATGATGAGGCCCTCTTCGCGTAGGGCGCGAGTGACCTTGCGGACAGTCACCCGTGCGACGCCGAACTCCTGCTCAAGCTTTGTCTCGGAGAGCAGGTAGTTCACCGGGTACTCGCCGGTGTTGATGCGCTTCCGGATGACGTCGGCGATCTGCGTCCACTTGGGGAGCGTCGGGTCGAATTCCATCACTGGGCGACTGTACGTATGAGTGACTAGTCGAACATAGCAGCTGACGCCAGCATACGCCTATAGACATGTGCATCAGACCCGCTCTATTGTGGCGCTCCAAGAGACCCCCGCGACCGCTCGCAACGGCCCGGGGGCATGGCCACCAGGCTGTAGGAGCTGATGACGTGAAGGACTCTATCTCCCGCCTCCTCGCCCGGACGAGGGCTCTCTTCAGCCGCCGCACGGCGCCCGAAACCCCCGTCACGCCGCCCCCGCCGGAGGCGCCCGCGCCTCCCGCCGCTCCCGAGCCGCTCCGCCCCCACTGCGGTGTCTACGTGTGGGCCACCGCCCACGGGATCGACCTGCGGCCCACGACCCCGCTGCTCACCTGCACCTGTTCCACCAAGTCGCCGCACGCCGCCGACTCCGAAGCGCTCCGCGCGCGCGTGCGTGAGGTCAACGCCCGTAGTACCTGGGGGAAGTGAGGAGCCCTCGCTTCCTCAGTGGTGGAACGCCGTCGCCACCGTCTCCGGCCGCCCCAGCGGCCCCGGCTGGCGGCGGAGTTCCGGGAGGAGGCTGCGGAGGTCGTCCATGAAGAGGTCGGCCAGGTCGTGGGAGAAGCCGTTGCGGCAGACGACGCGCAGGACGGAGAGGTCCTCGCGGTCGGGCGGGAAGGTGTAGGCGGGAACGAGCCAGCCGCGTTCGCGCAGGCGGCGGGAGACGTCGAAGACGTCGTAGGCGTCGATGCCGTCGGCGACGGTGAAGGCGAAGACGGGCAGTTCGTCGCCGCGGGTCAGGAGGCGGAAGTCGCCCGTCTCCTCGATCAGGCCGGACAGGCGGCACGCCACGTCGCGGCCGTTCTGCTGCACCGCGCGGTAGCCCTCGCGGCCGAGGCGCAGGAAGGTGTAGTACTGGGCGGCCACCTGGGCGCCGGGGCGGGAGAAGTTGAGGGCGAAGGTGGGCATGTCCCCGCCCAGGTAGTTGACGCGGAAGACCAGTTCCTCGGGGAGGGACGGGCGGTCGCGCCACAGGGCCCAGCCTACGCCCGGGTAGACTAGGCCGTACTTGTGGCCGGAGGTGTTGATCGAGGCGACGCGCGGCAGGCGGAAGTCCCAGACGAGACCGGGGTCGAGGAAGGGCGCGATCATCGCCCCCGACGCGCCGTCCACGTGGACCGGCACGTCCAGGCCCGTACGCTCCTGCAGCTCGTCCAGGGCGGCGCAGACGTCCGCCACGGGCTCGTAGGAGCCGTCGAACGTCGAGCCCATGACGGCGACCACCCCGATGGTGTTCTCGTCGCAGAGGGCCGCCGCGGCGACGGGGTCGATGTGGAAGCGGTCGCCTGCCAGGGGCACTTGGCGGGCCTCGACCTCCCAGAAGTTGCAGAACTTCTCCCAGCAGACCTGGACGTTGGCGCCCATCACCAGGTTCGGCCGGGCCTCGGCGGAGGGGTAGCGGTGGGCGTTGCGGGTGGCCCAGCGCCGTTTGAACGCCAGTCCGGCCAGCATGCATGCCTCGCTCGACCCGGTGGTGGAGCAGCCGACGGCCGCGGACGGGTCCGGCGCGTGCCAGAGGTCGGCGAGCATGGCCACGCAGCGCCGTTCCAGCTCGGCGGTGCGCGGGTACTCGTCCTTGTCGATCATGTTCTTGTCCCGGCAATCGGCCATGAGCGCCGCCGCCTGGGGCTCCATCCAGGTGGTGACGAAGGTGGCCAGGTTGAGCCGGGCGTTGCCGTCGAGCATCAGCTCGTCGTGGACGATCTGGTACGCGGCGTGCGGGGCCGTCGGCCCGTCGGGCAGCCGGTGGCGCGGCGGCTCGGCCGCCATCCCGCCGACCGGGTCGGCGTCACCGTAGAAGGGGTTCACCGCCAGCCGGCGACGGCGTGCGGTGCGGGCGCCTGGTGCTTCCTCGCCTCGGTGCAGGGCCATGATCGCGACGATACGGACTTGCACCTCACGCAACGGGAGGGCGCACCGTGGAGCCCGCAAGCCCGTAACGGGAAAGGAGCGGAGATGAGCTACTCCGTAGGACAGGTCGCAGCCTTCGCCGGGGTGACCGTGCGGACGCTGCACCACTACGACGAGATCGGGCTGCTCGTGCCCGGTGGGCGCAGTCACGCCGGGCACCGGCGCTACGCCGACGCCGACCTCGACCGGCTGCAGCAGATCCTGTTCTACCGGGAGCTCGGCTTTCCGCTGGACGAGGTGGCGGTGCTGCTGGACGACCCGGGCGTGAACCCGGTCGAGCACCTGCGCCGCCAGCACGGTCTGCTCGTCGAGCGGATCGAGCAGCTCCAGCGCATGGCCACCGCCGTGGAGCACGCCATGGAGGCGAAGAAGATGGGGATCCAGCTCACGCCGGAGGAGAAGTTCGAGGTGTTCGGGGACTCCGACCCCGACCAGTACGCGGAGGAGGTCGAGCAGCGGTGGGGCGACACGGAGGCCTACCGCGAGTCGCAGCGCCGGACCGCCTCGTACACGAAGGAGGACTGGCTGCGGATGCAGGCCGAGGCGGACGGGCTCAACGAGCGCATCGCCGCCCTCATGGGCACCGGCGCGGCCGCCGACTCCCCGGAGGCCATGGACCTCGCCGAGGAGCACCGGCAGCAGATCGTGCGCTTCTACTACGACTGCACGTACGACATTCACACCTGTCTCGGCGAGATGTACGTCACAGACGAGCGGTTCACCGCCACCTATGAGGCCATCCGGCCCGGCATGGCCGGCTACCTCCGGGACGCCATTCTGGCCAATGCGGTGCGCAACGTGTGAGACGTGCAAGACGTGTGAAACGCGAGAACAGCAGAGGGCGGCCCGGGCTCCGAAGCCCGGGCCGCCCCCGCCGGCGGCCGTTCCGTCACGGACGGGGCGAGATCACCACCGCCGTGCCGTACGCACACACCTCCGTGCCCACGTCCGCCGCCTCCGTCACGTCGAAGCGGAACATCAGCACCGCGTTCGCGCCCCGGGCCCGCGCCTGTTCGATCAGCCGCTCCATGGCCTGGTTGCGGGTCTCCACCAGGGTCTTCGTCAGGCCCTTGAGCTCGCCGCCGACCAGGGACTTCAGGCCCGCGCCGATCTGGCTGCCGATGTGGCGGGAGCGCACGGTGAGGCCGAAGACCTCGCCGATGACGCGGTCGACCTTGTAGCCGGGGACGTCGTTCGTCGTCACGACCAGGACGTCGGACTGGCTCTGCCCGCCGCCGTACTCCTCGATGCCCATCGCATCCACCTCCGTGTGTGCAGTTTTGCCGGTGCCTGACCAGGACGCATGCCGGGCTCCGGGGGTTGCTCCGAACGGGTGTACACAGCACGGGGCGGCCAGGGCGGGAGCGCTGCCGCACACTGGAACGCGGAGGCTCCCGGTCGCGTTGGTAACTTGGGGCCGCACATCACCCCGCCCAGCCTGTGCCCGGGCCTCGCACGAGCCTGTGCCCTCGACCCAGGAGCCTGTCACCCGTGACCCCCACGACCACTCTCGCGCTCGGCCCCCAGTGGCTGGACGCGAACTATCTGATCGAGCAATTCGGTCTGATCGGCGTCCTGGCCATCGTCTTCGCGGAGTCCGGCCTCCTGATCGGCTTCTTCCTCCCCGGCGACTCCCTGCTGTTCACCACGGGTCTGCTGGTGACCACGGGCCAGATCAGCAAGCCGCTGTGGATGGTCTGCACGCTGGTGGCGGTCGCGGCGATCCTGGGCGACCAGGCGGGCTACCTCTTCGGCCGCAAGGTCGGCCCCGCGCTCTTCAAGCGACCCGACTCCAAGCTCTTCAAGCAGGAGAACGTGGAGAAGGCGCACGAGTTCTTCGAGAAGTACGGCCCGAAATCGCTGGTCCTGTGCCGTTTCGTGCCCGTGATCCGCACCTTCACGCCGATCATCGCCGGCGTGAGCCGGATGAACTACCGCTCGTTCCTCATCTTCAACGTCGTCGGCGGCATCCTGTGGGGCGTCGGCGTGACGCTGCTCGGTGCGGGGCTCGGCAAGATCGAGTTCGTGCACAAGAACATCGAGGCGATCCTGATCGCCATCGTGCTGATCTCGGTGGTGCCGATCGTCATCGAGTTCCTGCGGGCCCGCTCCAAGAGCAAGAAGGCCGCGGCGCAGGGCGGCGGCCACCCGGGTGCGGTGGGCGGCCCCCGCCCTGTCTCTTCTCCACACCTGACGCTGCCGACGACAGAACTTAGGTGTAGATCTCG
>NZ_JBAMDC010000123.1:0-16726 GCF_036961605.1 Streptomyces sp. KLMMK | reverse complement strand
GACGGGCTCCGCCTCCCCGTCGGCCTTCGCCCGCGCGAACTGCGTGCGGTACAGCTCCTCGTAGCGTCCGCCCGCGGCCAGCAGCTCGCTGTGGGTGCCGCGTTCGACGACCCGGCCGTCCTCGACGACGAGGATGAGGTCGGCCGCCCGCACGGTGGAGAGCCGGTGGGCGATCACCACGGCGGTTCGGCCCTCCAGGGCTTCGGCCAGCGCCTCCTGGACGGCGGCCTCGGAGGTGGAGTCGAGGTGGGCGGTCGCCTCGTCCAGGATGACGACGCGCTGGCGGGCCAGCAGCAGGCGGGCGATGGTCAGCCGCTGCCGCTCGCCGCCGGAGAGGCGGTAGCCGCGCTCGCCGACGACCGTGTCCAGACCGTCGGGCAGGGCGGCCACGAGCCCGTCGAGCCGGGCCCGCCGCAGCGCGTCCCAGACCTCCCCCTCGGTGGCCTCCGGCCGGGCGAGGAGCAGGTTGGCGCGGACGGTGTCGTGGAAGAGGTGGCCGTCCTGGGTGACCATGCCGAGCGTCTCGCGGACGGACTCGGCGCTGAGGTCGCGGACGTCGACGCCGCCGAGGCGTACGGATCCGGCGTCGGTGTCGTACAGCCGGGGCAGCAGCTGGGCGATGGTCGACTTCCCCGCGCCGGAGGAGCCGACCAGGGCCACCATCCGGCCCGGCTCGGCGCGGAAGGAGATGCCGTGCAGGACCTCGGTGCCGCCGCGAGTGTCCAGGCCGGCGACGTCCTCCAGGGAGGCGAGGGAGACCTTGTCGGCGGCCGGGTAGCCGAACCGGACGTCGTCGAACTCGACCGAGACCGGCCCGTCCGGCACCCGCCGGGCCTCCGGCTTCTCGGTGATCAGCGGCTTGAGGTCGAGGATCTCGAAGACCCGCTCGAAGCTGACGAGGGCGCTCATCACCTCGACGCGGGCACCGGCGAGGGCGGTCAGCGGGGCGTAGAGGCGGGTGAGGAGCAGGGCGAGCGCGACGACGGCCCCCGGCTCCAGCCGGCCGTGCAGCGCGTAGAAGCCGCCGAGCCCGTAGACCAGGGCCAGTGCCAGGGCGGAGACGAGCGTGAGGGCGGTGATGAACGCCGACTGGGCCATGGCGGTGCGTACGCCGATGTCGCGCACCGCGCGGGCCCGGGAGGCGAACTCGGCCGACTCCTCCGCCGGCCGCCCGAACAGTTTGACGAGGGTGGCGCCGGGTGCGGAGAACCGCTCGGTCATCTGGTTGCTCATGGCGGCGTTGTGGTGGGCGGCCTCGCGCTGCAGCCCGGCCATGCGCGAGCCCATCCGCCGGGCGGGCAGGACGAACACCGGCAGCAGGACGAGAGCGAGCAGCGTGATCTGCCAGGAGATGCTGAGCATCACGCCGAGCGTCAGGAGCAGGGTGACGAGGTTGGAGACCACGCCGGAGAGGGTGTTGCTGAAGGCGCGTTGGGCGCCGATGACGTCGTTGTTGAGCCGGCTGACGAGGGCGCCGGTGCGGGTACGGGTGAAGAAGGCGACCGGCATCCGCTGGACGTGGTCGAAGACTGCGGTCCGCAGGTCGAGGATGAGGCCCTCGCCGAGGGTGGCGGAGAGCCAGCGCGTGAGCATCCCCAGGGCCGCCTCGGCGATGGCGATCACGGCGATGAGGAGCGCGAGCCGGGTGACGGTGCCGGAGTCGCCGCCCTTCACGATGGCGCCGACCACCCGCCCGGCCAGGATCGGCGTGGCCACGGCGAGCAGTGCCATGGCCACGCTCAGGAGCAGGAACTGCCCGATTCTCCTGCGGTGCGGCCGCGCGAAGCCGCCGATGCGGCGCAGCGTGGCCCGGGAGAAGCGCCCCCGGCCGTCCTTGGCGTTCATCGCGCTGTGCAGCGAGTTCCAGGCGGTGACTTCCATGCTCATAGGGGGCTCCTCCGGTGTCGTCGTATGTCTGACACGCTAGAACCTCAACCAAGCTTGAGATCAAGCGTTGCACAGACGGACCGGGGGCGCCCGGAAGCACACGGGCTACGGACCGAGGAGTTGGGTGCTCGCCAGGCCCCGGTAGAGCGCGTCGCGTGCGAGCAGCTGCGCATGGGTGCCGACCGCCCGGACGCGTCCGGCCTCCATGACCACGATCCGGTCCGCCGTGGTCACGGTGGAGAGGCGGTGGGCGACCACCAGCACGGTGGTGTGGCGGGCGGTGTCGGTGATCGTGTCGCGCAGCGCCGCCTCGTTGGCGGCGTCGAGCTGGGACGTGGCTTCGTCCAGCAGGAGCAGGCCCGGGCGGCGGAGCAGGGCGCGGGCGATCGCCACGCGTTGCCGTTCGCCGCCGGAGAGGCGGCTGCCGCGGTGGCCGACGTCGGTGTCCAGTCCGTCCGGCAGGCGGGCCGCGAGCACGTCCAGGCGGGCCAGCCGCAGGACGCGGGCGAGTTCCCCGGGGCCCGGGTCGGGGGTGCCCAGCGTCAGGTTGTCGCGCAGGGTGCCGGCGAGGACGGGGACGTCCTGCTCCACGTAGCCGATGGAGGCGCGGAGCCGGGCCAGCGGCCACTGCCGCACGTCCTCGCCGTCCAGGAGCACCCGGCCGGATTCCTGCTCGTAGAAGCGCTCGATCAGGGAGAAGACCGTGGTCTTGCCCGCGCCGGACGGGCCGACGAACGCGGTCAGACCGCGCGCGGGCACGGCGAAGGAGACGCGGTGGTGGACGCGGGGCAGCCCGGGGCGGTACGCGAAGCTCACTTCGTCGAACGACACGCTGAGCGGCGGGCGGACGCCCGCGTCGCAGCCCTTGCCCCCGCCCTCCGGGGCTCCGGGCTCCTCCCGCTCCTCGGTCCCCCGGCCCTCCGTCTCCCGCCCCGTCGTCTCCGGCTTCTCGGGGTCCGGCTTCTCCGTTTTCAGCTTCTCCGTCTCCAGCTGTTCGACCTGGGCGATGCGGTCCGCGGCCGCGGATCCCACCTGGACCTGGCTGACGCCCTCGACCAGCTGGCCGATGCGCGGGGCGAGGGCGAAGAGATAGAGCAGGAAGGCGACGAGGGTGGAGACGTCCGTCGCACCGGAGGTGACGCGCGCGCCCCCCACCCCGAGCACCACGAGGAAGCAGACCTGGACGACCACCGCGGACGTCGTCGCCGACACGGCTTCCCAGGCCGCGGCCCGGATCCCGGTGCGCCGGGCGCGTTCGGCCGCCCGGCGCAGCGCTTCCGCCTCCTGCTGTTCGGCGCCTGAGGCCTTGACGGTCCGGAAGGCGCCCAGCGCCCGCTCCAGCGCCGCCCCGATGCTCCCCACGGCCTCTTGTGTGTGGCGGGTCGCGCGGCCGATCCGCGGGGCCACGAGCGCGACGACCACGCCGACGAAGGCGACCACGGCGAGGGTGACGGCCAGCAGGACGGCGTCGAGGAGGCCCATCATGACGACCGTCGCCGCGGTGACCAGGGTGCCCGTGACCGCCGCGGACACCGCCTGGGGTGCGGTCTGGCGCAGCAGCGTCGTGTCGGAGGTGACGCGGGCGATCAGGTCCCCGGGCTCGGCGCTCTCCACCACGGGCACGCGCAGCCGCAGGAGACGGTCCGTGAGCCGGTGGCGGGCGGTGCAGACGATGGACTCGGCCGAGTGCTGGAGCACGTAGTACCCCAGGCCCGCGAGGACCGCCCCGGCCACCACCAGCAGGCTGAGCACGAGGACGGGGCCGGCCGCCGGCGCTCCGCGGCCCATGTCGTCGACGACGCGCTTGGCGGCCAGGGGCTGGGCCAGGCCCATGACGCTGCCGACGAGTCCGAGGAGGACGCCCGCGGCCATGCGCCGGCGCTGCGGGCGCAGATGGCCCAGCAGGGCCCGCTGCCCCTGCCACGAGCGTCCCCGGTCCCCCGGTGCACCGGCCCCCGGGGGCACTGCGGGGCCGGTGCGGGGCGACTCCACGGAGGGCGGCGCGGTCACCGGCTCACTCCACCGTGAAGAAGCGCTGGAAGTAGTCGGCCGGGGCGCCTTCGCCGACGAGGACCCCTTCGGCCTCCACCCAGGCGTGCGCGGCGAACGGCGGCCGGTTGCGCACGCCGACGCACCAGGTGGGCCACTGGCCGTACCACCGGCAGAGCAGCACGGTGGCCAGGGAGCGGGGCAGGCATCCCTTGTGTCCTCCGGCGGCGAGGCTCACGGCGAGCACCGTCCGCCGCGCCGTGCTCGCCTCGGCGAGCGTGGCGGGCCGGGCGCCGCGCCGCAGCCTGGACAGGACGGCGCGTATCCGGGCGGGCGGCTGGGTCGCCAGCAGGTGGGCGCAGCCGACGGCCAGCCGGGCCACGCACCGGCGCGCCGGCGGAACCGAGCGGGGGTGATAGGGAATCGCTTCCGATGTCGACATGGCGTGCCTCTTCGGTCGGGGAGGGCGGGCCGGCGACGGCTGCCGGACGGCAGGGCGGCAGGGCGGCGGCCTACGGGGTGAGCAGTCCCGCCGAGCGCAGCTCGCCGACGATGCGGTGGACGTCCTCGCCGACCTCTTCGGCGTCGGCGCCGTCGTACTGCGCCGTCAGGATCTCGGCCGCCCGTTCGGGGCCGTGTCCCTCCAGCACCGTCCGCAGGACGAGGGCGGCCGTCGGGTTGAGCGTCCAGTACTCGGCGCTCTCCTGGTCGAGCAGCGCGACGCCGTACTCGGTCTCGGTCATCAGGACACCAGGCTTGAGTGCGGGCACGGGTTCACGCCTCTCGGTCGGCAACGGGCAGGGGCGCCGTCTCCCGCGAGCGCAGCCACACTTCGCAGGCGATGGTCGGGTGCAGCAGGTAGCTCTCCGTCTCCCCGGACAGGGCGCGGCGGCACCATTCGCGGAGCACGTCCCCGTCGGCCAGGCCGAGCCGGACCAGCCGTGAGTCCTCGCACAGCGCCAGCAGCGACCGGCGGTGCCGGCGCAGCCCCGCCTCCTCCTCGAACGTGGCGTCGGGCTTGGTGCTGCGGGTGCGCGTGGCCTCGGGCACGACGCCGCGCATGGCCTCGACGATGAGCGGTTTGTAGCGCCAGGGGGTGATCCGCTCCTGCGGGCGGACGGCGAGTGCCGCCTCCACGACGCGGGCGTCGTAGTAGGGCGCGGAGATCTCGATGCCCAGGGGCGCCGCCATCTGCCCGATGTGCCGGACCCACTGGGAGATGCCGTCCATCGCCACCAGTTCGCGGTGTTCGCCACGGTCCCTGCCCCGGGCCCCGGCGGGGTTCCGATGGGTGGTGAGCACTTCCCGCGCCGCCAGGACCGCGTCGGGCGTGGCCCACGGCGGCATCCGCGGTGGCTCTGACCAGTCGAGCAGTGGCCCGTCGACGGGAGCCTGCGGCCCGGTCAGGTCGCGGGCGAGGCGGTCGAGCCAGGCGTCGTAGGACCTGCGGTCCAGGAGCCGGCGCAGCACCGCCCGCCGGGTCCAGCGGTACTTGGCGGCGTACCCGCGTATCGCGTGCAGCGCGGTGAAGGGGTGGCTGAGCAGCAGGGCGTGCAGCCGGGCGGGCGTGCCGGCCAGGAGTTCGTCGCCGCCCAGGCCGGTGAAGTGGAGGCCCGATCCGCGGGCCGCGGCCCGTTCGATGATGCCCATACGGCGATTGCGGTCGACGGTGAAGAGGCTGGGCGTGTCGAGGACGTCCCGGAGGTTGTCGATGCCGTCGAACGTCATGGCCACCTCGCGGGCCGGTACGACGTGGTGCTCGACGCGACCCAGCGCCCGCACGGTGCGCTCGGCCCAGTACACGTCGTCGCCGGCCTCGTCGTGGGCGGCAGCGGTATAGGCGACGACCTCGGCGCCGCCGCGGGCCGCCGTGCAGCACACCGCCGTGGAGTCCAGGCCGCCCAGATCGGACGACACCAGGTCCCGGCCGCGCGTGCGCACGGCGACCGCCTCGGCGAGCACTTCCCTCAGGTGCACGGCGCCCACGGCAAGCGGGACAACGGGATCGGGCGGCGACCACCAGCGGGTGGTGCGGGCCCGGCCGTCGGCGTCGAGCGTCAGCCGGTGGCCGCCGGGCACAGCGTGCACCGCCCGCCACAGGGGGTCGCCGTGCCACGGATACGGGACGCTCGACGTGAGCATTTCCAGGGCGATGCGGCGCTCGTCGAGTCCGGCGCCCACCAGTTCGGCCAGCACGTCGGCACGGTCGGACGCCACGCTCACCGGCCCGCCGGGTGCCGCGGCCTCGGCGTGGAAGACGCGCCGCAGGCCGACGACACCGCCCTGGATCCGGACCCGGCCGGAGCAGGCGGCTATCAAGTGGAAGCTCCCGGCCCGGCCGCCGAGGCGGTCCAGTGCGGTGGGCGAAGCGGTGCCGGCCGCCGCGGCGGCGGCCCGTTCGGCGTCGGCCGGCGTGACGTCGTGCTCCCCGATCACCACGACCCGCGCGTCACGGTACGCGCCCGTCACGGCCGTCCGCGGGTCCCAGCGCCCCACGACCCAGGGCCGTCCGGAGGCGTGGAGCAGGCTGTGGGAGGCGAAGGAGAGCGCTTTGGCGGCGAGGGCAGCCGCCGTGTCGGCGTCCGGCAGGACGACGAACCAGGCGGGCACCGACCGGAGCGACAGAGACTGATCCATGGGGCACGGCCTTCCGTCGGCGACGTCCGGGACAGAAGAAGCGGGTGGCGGCCGTCGGCCGCCACCCGCTCTCGGATCAGAGGAGCTGCTTGCCGCCCAGGACGTCCTTGGGCCCGGTGTTCTTGCCGGTCACCTTGCGGAAGCTGCCGGCCTTGGCGAGGGTGGGACGCTCGTACGTCATGATCGTTCTCCTTCTTGTCGAGGGACGATGGTGCGACTACGACAGGCGCCTGCTGCGGAGTCCGTTGAAATCCGTACCGGATATCCGAGCGGTGGATCCGCGGCACTCACCGTAAGTACGACAAGCACATCGTCACAACGTCCCGGTGGCGGCCATGGGGTCACGCCGGGGGCGCGCGGCTCCGGCGCGCCACGGACTCACGACCCCTCGCGCCACCTGCGAAAACGGAAAAATCCGTGAGGAGAATCGTTAATCTCCCGGGCGGAGGTCACGCCCCGCCCGCCGGCTCCTTCCCGTGCCACACCGTGGTCACGTTGCAGAACTCCTTGATGCCGTGGCCCGACAGCTCGCGGCCGTAGCCCGAGCGCTTGACGCCGCCGAAGGGCAGGGCGGGGTGGGAGGCCGTCATGCCGTTGAAGAAGACGCCGCCCGCCTCGATGTCACGGGCGAAGCGCTCCTGTTCCGCCGCGTCCTTTGTCCAGACGTTCGAACTCAGGCCGAAGGGGGTGTCGTTGGCCAGGGCGACGGCCTCGTCGACGTCCGCCACGCGGTAGACGGTCGCCACCGGGCCGAAGGCCTCCTCGCGGTGGATGCGCATGTCGGGGGTGATGCCGGTGAGGACCGTCGGCTCGTAGAACCAGCCCTTGGGGTGTTCCTTCGGCCGCCGCCCCCCGCACAGGGCCGTCGCGCCGCACCGCACGGCGTCGTCCACCAGTTCCTCCAGGTCGGCGCGGCCCTGCTCGCTGGCCAGGGGGCCGACGTCGGTGGCCTCCTCCATGGGGTCGCCGACGGTCAGCGCGGCCATCCGGGCGGCGAAGCGTTCGAGGAACGCGTCGTGGACGTCGGCGTGGACGATGAAGCGCTTGGCGGCGATGCACGACTGGCCGTTGTTCTGGACGCGGGCCGTGACCGCGGTCCGCACGGCGCGGTCGAGGTCGGCCGACGGCATCACGACGTACGGGTCGCTGCCGCCCAGTTCGAGGACGGTCTTCTTCACCTCGTCACCGGCGATCGCCGCGACCGAGCGCCCGGCGGGCTCGCTGCCGGTGAGCGTCGCCGCGGCGACCCTGGGGTCGCGCAGGATGCCCTCGACGGCGCGGGAGCCCACGAGCAGGGTCTGGAAGCAGCCCTCGGGGAAGCCCGCGCGGCGGAAGAGGTCGCCGAGGTAGAGCGCGGTCTGCGGCACGTTCGAGGCGTGCTTGAGCAGGCCCACGTTGCCGGCCATGAGGGCGGGGGCGGCGAAGCGGATCACCTGCCACAGGGGGAAGTTCCACGGCATGACGGCGAGGACCACGCCCAGCGGGCGGTAGCGGACGCGGGCGAGCGAGGCCCCGGAGTCGTCGACCTCGGGTTGCGGAGGACGCTCGTCCGCCAGCAGTTCCGCCGCGTTCCCGGCGTACCAACGCATGGCCTTCACGCACTTCGCCGCCTCCGCGCGGGCCGCGGCCAGCGGCTTGCCCATCTCGGTGGTCATGGTGCGGGCGACGGCGTCGCGGTCCTGCTCCAGGAGGTCCGCGGCCCGGTTCAGCAGGCGGGCCCGCTCGGCCGGGTCCGAGGTGCGGTAGCCGCGGAACGCCGAGGCGGCCGCGGCCAGGCACTGCTCGATCTCCTCGGCTCCCATCTCCTCGAACGTCCGGAGCGTCTCGCCGTTCGCGGGGTTCACCGTTGCGATGGGCATGGGGTGTCCTCCTCAAGCTCGATGCCTCGACCACTGTGCGCCTCGACGGGGACGTGCCCGGGGGCTCACCCGGGGGGCGTACGCACCCGGGGGCGTGCCCCGTCCGTCCTCTACCACGCCGGGCGCGGGTCAATCCGGCGGCGGGAACCGTTTGACCCATCCGGTGAGGGCCCGCTCAGCGGTACGGACCTCGCCCCTCCTGCGGCTCTCGCCCGCCCCCCTACGGCTCTCGCTCCGCCCTACGCCCTCACCCCGTCCTGCGCCCTCACCCCGTCCTGCGCTCGCCCGCGTCGTCCACGATCCGCTGCTGGCCGGGCAGCATCCGCATCGCCTCCTGCGCCCCGGCGTCCGCCCCGCTCTCCACTCCCGCGCCGGCCGCCGCCGGATACGGGCACGGCAGCGCACGGCAGCGGTACATCCAGGCCACGGCACAGCCGGAGGCCAGCCCGAACGCCAGGCACGACACCCACGGCAGCCAGGCCCGCCCGGTCCGCTCGCCGACATCCATCACCCAGCCGATCACGGCGTTCCCGCCGGCCGCCGTCGCCCCGGAGAGCACGTAGAACAGGCCGAAGTACGTCCCCGTCAGCCGCTCGCGGCCGAACCGCGGGATCAGCCCCAGCACCGGCGGGTAGGCGACCATCCCGCCGAAGTACAGCAGCAGCGAGGCCGAGATCATGACCAGGAGGCGCGGCACCACGTCGCCCGCACCCTCCGGCGGCGCCGCGTCGCACACCAGCAGCGGGGGAACGAAGCCCAGTCCTATGACGGCGATGCCGGCCCCCACCCAGCGCATGCCGCCGCCGCGCTGCTCCAGGCTCCGGGTGATCCGGAACTGGAACAGCAGGTTGGCGACCGCCCCGGCGCTCAGCAGCAACGCTTCTGCCCCGCCCCAGCCCGAGGCCTGCTGCGCGCCGTCCGGCAGCAGCATGTAGAGCTGGTTCTCCATGATGAACATGCCGGTGGTGGCGAAGGCGAAGCACAGGAACCGGCGGTTGCCGAGCACCTCGCGCAACTCCCGCAGGATGGGATCGTGCTCCGCGTCGACCTCGCGCGCCGGGAGCACGAACGCCTGAGCGACCGTCAGCACCGCGAACAGCCCGGCCGCCGTGAGGGCGCAGATCCGGAAGTCGGTCAGGTAGAGCACGCTGCCCGCGAGCAGCCCGACGAGCGAGCCGATGGTCGCGAAGACGTTGAGCAGGGCGAACGCCTCGGCTTTCCGCTCGCCCGACTCGTGCGAGACGTAGGAGCGCACGGCCGGGTAGAAGAGCGCGGCGGCGAGTCCGCTGATGCCGGAGGCGGCGAGCAGCAGGGGCAGGGAGTTGCCGAAGGAGAAGAGCGTGAAGCCCACGGTCCGCAGGGCGCACCCGGCGATGATGACCACGCGCGGCCCGAGCCGGTCGGCCGCGGTGCCGCCGATGATGTACATGCCCTGCTGGCTGAGGTTGCGCACTCCGAGGACCAGTCCGACGACGGCCGCCGACATTCCGAGATCATGCCCGATATAGGTCGCCAGAAAGGGAATCAGCAGATAGAAACCTGCGTCGATGCCGCACTGGTTGATGAATAGCAATCGCAATGCGAGAGGGCACTCGCGGACCGCCCGAAGAGTTCTCATGTGCGTCCCTGCAGTCAGCCCGAGCGAGGGGACATCATGGGTTCCGGCCCCGGTCGGGGGCCGGTACGCCCCAGCGAATGGCTCGTCAGCCCGGGTTCCCACGCACGGGAGCAGACGCACTCGGCGACTTGGCGGAGCGGCCGATCATATGCTTGGGTCGACTTGCGCCCGGCAGCTCCCCGGCCGCGCTCGGAAGGGTACTCAGCGATACGTTAGCAAAGCCGACCTGTTATCAACAGGGTGAGATTCCGGGCGGCGGCAGCGCCCGGAGCACACCGGCACAAGGGAATTGCGCCCGGTTCTTCCTTCGAGAGCTGGAACTCTCGTGCCCCGTTATTCCGTTCACGGAACGGACGGCCCCGGAGGGACGCGCGACGGCATGCCGGCCGAAGCCGCGCCGCCACTCCGGCGCCCCCTCGGCCGGCCTCGGATCCCCGGTCCCGGCCCGCCACTCCCCCGGGGCAACCGGCCTTCCCCCGCACGGGTGAAAACCGCGACTGAATTCCCGTAAACAGAACAGGGATTCTCCGCCGAATCCATTCTTCAGATCACATCCCGTCCGAAGATGCCGAAAGACCCGCGTGCCGCGGGCAACTTCGCGACGATGTCCGTATGAACGACCGGAACTTCTTGGAGCGCACCAAGCAGTTCGCGCTCTACCTGGCCGAGCTCCAGACGAGCCTCGACCCGGAGTCCTACGCACTGCTGCTGCGGATTCTGAAGGGCTTCAACGAGGCGATCGTGCACCGGGAGCGCGGGGTCGACATTCCCTTCTCCCCACGCGAAAAAGAGTTGTTCACACCTGAGTTCGGCCGGGCCCTCGCCAGACTCGCCGGATTCCTCGGGCCGCACGGCATGCACGTCGTCGTCGGCACCCACGGCACGCCCGCGGGCTCCGGGCCGCCGGGTGGCGCGGAGCCCGGCGACCACGACCGGCGCGAGGTCGACGCCATCGCCCGGGCGAGTGGCATGCGCCCGTAACCGGCCGGCGCATCGTCTACAGTCTCGTCCGCCGACCGCAGGGCCGCGGGCGGCGGGGCCACCGCCCCGACCCCGATCATGGGAGGCCACGCCCTCGTGCCCGCTTCGCCCGCCGCCGACCTGACCACCGGTCTGGCGGTCAACCTCCTCGACGCCTCCTCCCTGCTGACCGCCTTCGGCGCCCTCGGCATCGCCGTGGTGATGTTCGCCGAGACCGGCCTGCTGATCGGCTTCTTCCTCCCCGGGGACTCCCTGCTCTTCACCGCCGGGCTGCTCGCCCGCAGCGGCGCCCACTCCGGACCGCACCTGGACCTCGCCCAGGTGCTGGCCGCCTCCGCGGCCGGGGCCCTCGCCGGTGCCCAGGTCGGCTACGTCCTCGGACGGCGCGGCGGCCGGGCGCTGCTCACCCGCTCCCGCAGCCGCAAGCTGCACGAGGGCGCCGAGCGGGCCGAGGAACTGCTCGCCCGCTACGGGCACGCGCGCGCCATCGTCCTCGCCCGCTTCGTCCCCGTCGTGCGCACCGTCCTCAACCCCCTGGCCGGGGCCCTGGGCGTCGCACCCCGCACCTTCGCCCTCTGGCAGGTGACCGGCGGCCTGGTGTGGACCGTGGGCCTCGTGCTCGCCGGCTACGGTCTGGGCTCGGTCGTACCCGACGTCGACCGCTACCTGCTGCCCGTCGTCGGTGCCGTCGTCACGCTGTCGCTGCTGCCCGTCGTCCTCGAACTGCTGCGCAGCCGCGGGCGGCGCCGCCGGGCCGTCACGCCGGAGACCACCCCTGCTCCTGCACCCAGCGCCCGGCAAGAGCCGTGAACGCCCGGGCCGCGGCGCTCCGGTAGCCCGCCTCCCGGCACAGCAGCGTGACGGTGCGCGCCGGCAGCGGCGGTGCGACCGGCACGGGGTGCAGCCGCCACGGCCCGCGGGTGATGGCTTCGGGCAGCACGGTCGCCAGCGCGCTCCTGCCGGCGATCTCGGCGAGCGCGTTGATCGAGTTCGCCTCGACGGCGATGTCCGGCGTGACGCCCTGCTCGGCGAGGAAGGCGTCGATGTGGCCCCTCGTCGCGAAGTCGCGGCTGAGCAGGGCCAGCGGATGGTCGCCGAGCTCAGCCGCAGGCAGGGGCTCGCTGCGGCCCGCGCAGGGGTGGTCCGGCCCGACGACGAGGGCGAGCGTCTCGGTGAACAGGCCGGTGCCGGCGACCCCCGGCAGATGCGCCCCGCTGAAGGCGATGCCCAGGTCCAGCTCGTCGGCCAGCAGCGCCGCCTCGATCCGGTCCTGCGCCATCTCGCGGAGGTCAAGCGCGATCCCCGCGTGCCGGGCGTGGAACTCCGCCACGAGCGGTCCGATGAGATACGCGGTGAACGTCGGCGTCACCGCCAGCCGCAGGCTGCCGCGCGAGAGGTCCTGCACGTCCAGCACCGCCCGTTCGCCCGCCGCGAGGTCCTGCAGCGCGTGGCGGGCGTACCGGGTGTACGCCTCGCCCGCGTCGGTGAGGCGCACGGTGCGCCCGGAACGGTCGAGCAGCTGGACCCGCAGGGACCGCTCCAGCTGCTTGATCTGCTGCGACAGCGTCGGCTGCGAGACGTGCAGGGCCTCCGCCGCGCGGGTGAAGTTCGCATGCTCGGCGACGGCCAGCAGATACCGGAGGTGGCGCAGTTCCATGCGCGCAACTATAGACAGCACCGATGGCGGCTACGGATCACACCGGAAGCTGCCTATGGGTGCCGGCCGACGGCCCATGGGTGCCGGGCCGGCTGTCTACGGGCGTCGCGCCCCGCCGGGCTCCCCGATCCCCGCGAACCAGGTGGCCCCGGCCTCCGCCGCGTGCTTGATGCGCCGCACCGCGAAGTCCTGCATCGGCGGCAGGGCGTCCGGCTCGAACCAGCCCACCTCCAGGGACTCGTCGTCGTTGACGCACGCCTCGCCGTCCACCGCCCGGCACAGGAAACAGGTGTCCATGAACTGGCAGACGTCGCCATTGGGGTAGGTGACCGGATCGAGCGCCTCGACGACGAGCACGCGCTCCGCCACGCAGTGGACGGCCGTCTCCTCGTACACCTCGCGCACGATGGCCGCCGCAGGCTGCTCGCCGGGATCGGGGATGCCGCCGATGATCGCCCACTGCCCGTTGTCCGAGCGGCGGCCGAGCAGCACACGGCCCTCGGCGTCGAGGACCACGGCGCTCACGCCGGGGATCCAGAGGAGCTGATGGCCCGCGGTCGTGCGCAGGTCCCGGATGAAATCGGGGGTGGGCATGGACAGGAGCCTAGTGGGCCGCGCGGGTCCGCCGTTCACCCAGGTGGCCGCATGGGCGAGGGAAAAACCCCAGGTCAGGCCGGAGCCTTGCGCCCCGGGGCGAGCCGCAGGGCCTGACGGATCACCCGTACGGCGGATTCTGCGTCGTCGACCGTGACCGTGAACGTCCGCCCGTCACCCAGGCGCAGCACAAACCCTTCGCCGCGCCGGACCACGACGGCCGTGCCCTTCTCCGGGCGCCAGCGATAGCCCCAGCCGCCCCACTGCCGCGGCGTGACGCGGGGGGCGAAGTCGGCGTCGACCACATGGGCGAGCAGGATGCGGGTGCGCGGCACGCCGATGTGCCCGCAGCGGACCTCCAGCGCTTCCTTGTCGACCCGTACGGCCACATGGACGAAGGCCAGCGTGCCGTAGAGCATCAGCAGGCCCGCCGCGACGCATCCGACGACCGCCATGACGAGAGGGGCCAGACCTGAGGTCCATGCGCTGTCGACGGCCAGCTCGACGCCGAGCGCCAGGCAGGCTGCGCCGGCCGCGGCGAGCAGCCACTGGACGCGGTTCGTCGCACGACCGGTCCAGACGGCGAGGTCCTCGGAGTCGTCGGCCGGGGAAGGGGGTCCGGCCGCGTCCGTCTTCTCGTCGCCCTCGTGGCCCTGCGGGCCCGTGGAATGGTCCCTCATACCACGCAGCCTACTCACCTTCCGCCACCACGGCAGGGGTGATGCACGGACCGCACCGGATCGGGTGGTCAGGGACGCACGGCGGCGGCTTCGAGGAGGGAGCGTCCCTCGGGGTAGGTCAGGGAGGCCGCTTCCATGGCGCCCTCACGGCCGCCGAGCAGCACCGTCAGGCGCCCGGACGGCTCGGCGTCGGGGGCGGGCGCGGATCCGATCCGGCGCAGCGCCTGGGCGGCGACGGCCTCCGCCGAGCCGTACAGGGTCAGGTGCGGCACCGCCGGCGACAGCCGGGACTCGACAGCTGCACGGATACGCTCCGCGACGAGCTCGTAATGGGTGCAGCCCAGGACGACGCCCCTTACATTGCGGGGGGTGAGCGCGGCCGCCGCGGCGATCGCCGCGTCCGCGGCCGCCATGTCGGCGTGCTGGACGGCGTCCGCCAGACCCGGGCAGGGCACCTCGGTGACCTCGACGCCGGTCGCGAAGTCCCGGATCAGGCCGCGCTGGTAGGGGCTGCCGGTGGTGACCGGGGTGGCCCAGATCGCCACGGGGCCGCCGGCCGCCGCGGCAGGCTTGATCGCGGGCACCGTGCCGATGACCGGCAGCTCCGGCTCCAGCTCCGCCCTTATCGCCGCCAGCGCGTACACCGACGCGGTGTTGCAGGCGACGATCAGAGCGTCGGGGCCCTGGGCGGCCGCGGCCCGGGCACAGCCCAGGGCACGCGCGATGACGTCCTCGGGCGTACGGGGGCCCCACGGCATGCTGGCCGGGTCGGAGGAGAGGACCAAATCGGCATCGGGCCGCAGCCGGTGCACAGTGGCGGCCGCCGCCAGCAGCCCGTTGCCGGAGTCCATGAGCGCGATCTTCACCCGGTCACTTTAATCGATGGCCGGAGGCGGACGGCCCGCCGGGCGCCGCACCCGGCCACGAACGGCCGGTCCGCCCGCGCCGGGTTCGCTCCGTTTCCCGGAACAAAAGCCTTGTGTGCGGCAGACTTCAGCGGATGAGCGCGCTGACTTGGATCACTGTGGGTTCCCTGGCCGCGTGGGTGTGGCTGCTGCTGGGCCAGGGCTTCTTCTGGCGGACGGACGTCAGGCTGCCCGGGCGCACACCGCCCGCGCAATGGCCGTCGGTCGCGATCGTGGTGCCCGCCCGGGACGAGGCCGAAGTCCTCCCCTCCAGCCTCCCCTCGCTCCTCGCGCAGGACTACCCCGGCCGGGCCGAGGTCTTCCTGGTGGACGACGGCAGCTCCGACGGCACCGGCGACCTGGCCCGGGCCCTGGCGGCGGAGCACGGCGGGCTGCCGCTGACCGTGGACTCCCCCGGGGAGCCCGGGCCGGGCTGGACGGGGAAGCTGTGGGCGGTGCGGCACGGCATGGCGCTCGCCCGCGCCCGCACCGACGCCGAGTACCTGCTGCTCACCGACGCCGACATCGCCCACGCGCCGGACAGCCTGCGCGAGCTCGTCTCGGCGGCCCGCTCGGGAGGCCTGGACCTCGTCTCGCAGATGGCCCGGCTGCGCGTGGCGACCGTCTGGGAGCGGCTGATCGTCCCGGCCTTCGTCTACTTCTTCGCCCAGCTGTACCCGTTCCGGTGGATCAACCGGCCGGGCGCGCGGACGACCGCGGCCGCCGGCGGCTGCGTCCTCCTGCGCCGCGAGGCGGCCGAGCGGGCCGGCGTCCCCGACAGCATCCGCCAGGCCGTGATCGACGACGTGACGCTCGCACGGGCCGTACGGCGCACGGGCGGCCGGATCTGGCTGGGTCTCGCGGACCGCGTGGACAGCGTGCGCCCGTACCCGCGCCTCGGGCAGCTGTGGCGGATGGTCTCCCGCAGCGCGTACGCACAGCTGCGCCACAGCCTGCTCCTGCTGGCCGGGACGGTCGCCGGGCTGGCCGTGGTCTACCTGGCGCCGCCGGTGGCCGTCGTGGCGGGCGCCCTGACCGGCGAGACCCTCCTGCTGGCGGCAGGAGCCGCCGCCTGGGCGGTGATGGCGGGCACCTACGTGCCGATGCTGCGCTACTACCGGCAGCCCCTCGTGCTGGCGCCCCTGCTGCCGTTCACCGCCCTGCTCTACCTGCTGATGACCGTGGACTCCGCGGTCCAGCACTACCGGGGCCGGGGCGCGGCCTGGAAGGGGCGGACGTACGCCCGCCCCGAGGCCGCGCCCTGAGCGCCCGCGGCGGTCACTTGCGGCCCGGCGTCCAGTTCATGCCCCAGCCGTACGCGTGGTCGAGCGTGCGCTGCGGGCTGACGCCGCGGTCCGGCACCAGGTAGCGGGCCTCGCGCTGGACGACGAGGTCCCCGTTGTTGTTGGTGATGAGGGCCAGTGCACAGACGTTGGAGAGCACGGTGCACTCGTCGAGGGAGAAGTCGACGGGGGCGCCGTGCTGCGGCTGCAGCGTGACCGTGGCGTGGAGCCCGGCGAAGCTCCGGGCGCCCTCGTAGATCGTCACGAAGACGAGGATGCGCCGGAAGTCGGCGATGTGGTCGAGGTTGACGGTGAGGTTCTCACCGGCCTCGACCGCGCCCGTGCGGTCGTCGCCGTCGAGCTGGATGAAGGGCGGGTTGTGCAGCGACCCGAAGGAGTTGCCCAGCGCCTGCACCACGCCCTTGGAGCCGTCGCGCAGCTCGAAGAGGCAGCCGAGGTCCAGGTCCAGGTCCGAGTGCATGGCCATCGCCTTGCCGAACTTGTGGGCCCACCCCTTGAACTGCTTCTGCACGCCCCAGTTGAGGTTGACGCGCAGCGAACCGGACGTGCCGCCCTGCTTGGTGAGCGAGACCGTCGGCGATTCCTTGGTGAGCGTGACCTTCGTCAGGCGCACCG